>RGCF01000001.1 GCA_009919265.1 Bacteroidota bacterium
TGGTCACTTGAATGTTCGTATACCAAGAGCACAAGCAATTGCAATGCTTACTCCAAAGGATGCTGTTGCAAGAGTAAATGGTGGATTGAACACAGACACAACAATGACAATCGTCGTAAATGATGGTCATAGCGGTGTAACTTCAATGTCCAAGCGTATCTTCATCAATATTTCGCCTGAAATCAGAACTACAAGTCTGCCAATTGCGAAAGAAGATGTTGATTACAATCCAGCATTGCTTGACTTCTCTAAGAGAATCGAATATTTCGATCCTAACTTTGGTCAAGCACAAACATTCGAATTGATTTATGCAGCAGAAACAAGAGATTCAGTTGCGAAAGATCCATGCTTTGCAGAAGCAGGATCTTGGGATTTGAAAAATGTCAAGACCACACCAAACTGGTTGAAGATCAATCCAAAGAGCGGTCTTCTCTATGGTACACCTGGAGTAAAGGATGCTCCACGGATCGGTGCAGGTGCTGAGAAAGTTACTGTTCTCATCACAGATGCAGGTGGATTGACAGATCTTAAAGTTATCAATCTTGAAGTTCAAGAAACAAATCACAAACCAAGAAGTATCACAGCTCCTGGAATACGTTGTATTTCCAATGGCGAAGAATATTCAGATTCTGTATTGGTAGGTGATATTGATTTCCTTCGTGAAAAACCAAATGAAGCGAAAGAATCAGTAACAGTTTCAATTGATCCTCCAGTTGGTAACTTGACACTTGAGCCTTCAGTTATCGATGGTCCAAAACCAGATACTGCATCAGCTCTTAACAATAAGATTACAATCAAGTCTAATGGTCCTTTGAATATTCCATCCAACTTGATTACTGATGGTAAAGTTACTATCCGTATCAAAGCTGATGATGGTGTAGATCAAACATACTATACATTCAAAGTGAACGTTTCAGACGCAACTGATTTTGCAACAACAATTCGTGTTGAAAACAATTCAGGTGCATATCAGGATCTTCAATTCGGTACAGCAAAAAATGCTACTACCGGTGAAAAAGAGCCAGATGCAGGTAAACTTGATGCTAACTATTGTGAGTTTGAACTTCCTCCATTCCCACCAACGGACGTATTTGATGCTCGCTGGACGATCATCAAAACGAATGGTATTCATCGCAATATCTTCCCGACAGCGGTAGGAAGATGTCTTCTGTTCCTTCACGCACAGATTCAAAGCGTAATCCTAGCGGTGGTTCATGGAGAATCATGGATGGTGGTTCATTCGACTACTTCCAATATGACATGGCAACCGGTACAGGTAAAAAGAATGCATTGATTGATGCAGAAGCAACAGGCGATGACTTTAAGATTACAATCAAGCCTGACTTTATCAACTCCTTCGTGATTCTTTATGATCATGCAAGTGGTGTAAATGAAGATCAACCAACTTCAGTGATGGGTCAGTCTTTAGTATCAGAAGCAAATCCGAATCCAGCAAATGAAACCGTGAACTTTGCAATCACTTCTTCAAGAGAGAATGTAACAGTTCAAGTATTTGATCTGCTTGGAAATATGGTTAACACATTCAGTTCAGATTTAGGTGTAGGAACATCCAATGTATCTTGGAACACAAGAGACAATAATGGATCACCAGTAGCACCTGGCGTCTACACTGTGAAATTGACCATCGGAAATGATATTGTCATCAGAAATGTAGTAGTAGCAAGATAAATTTAATACGAAGGAAAGGCCTCTCGAAAGGGAGGCCGATCCCGAGTACAATAATGGAGACAACAATGAGAAATGTTATAAAAAAATGTATATCGTTGCTTGCTGCGCCGCTACTGCTTGCTTCCGCATCTCAGTATGCTACAGCTCAACGAGTTTTCGATGAATTCGATGCTCCTCAAGTGATTTCAAACAAACTGTATATTGATTACGGTATTGCGCCAAACTCACTGAGCACTTATTATTTGACACCATATCGCGTGGATCTTCCCTATCAGGAACTTACAGGCGGTAATGTGATCGTATTCAATGGTACCAATGATGAAGGCGATAAGTCTTTAACTATTGGTTCCGGTAATTCAGCCAATGATGTTCCATTTGATATTAGTTATGCTGGTAATACAATTACAAGCATGCAGATTACAACAAATGGATATGTTGCTCTGAACAGTATTTCAGATGTTTCAAAAGATCCATCAGAATTGTTCAAAGGAATAAACAATACAATGGTAGTCGCTCCATTTTGGGGTGATCACATTGTTAGAAATGCTACAGATGTTGGATTTACTCCATCAGAAGTATCATGGAAGGTTTGGGGTTCAGCTCCAAAAAGAAGATTGACAATTCAATGGAAAAATTTGAATGTCAATGTAAAGAATGATGGTAATGATGCAAGAAGAGTAGGTAACTTCCAAGTGACATTCTATGAAAGAAATGTTCCAGGCGATGTTACATTCAATCCTGCTCAATACAATAAGCATGCAGATTTTGAATTTGCTTATGGTGCTTTCACTGGTTTGTCAACAGATGCAATTGGTGCAGCAGTTGGTATCAATGATGATGAAAAAGCAAAATGGATCAATGGTTTATCATGGTCAGATCCATCCACAGCTACTACTTCAAAAGATCTTAGCATCTCTTGGCCTGTATCTGGTACATCATTGAAAACAATCCGTTTTGAAGCATATCAAAGATCTATTCCAGTTAATCCACTTGACTTCTTCTCAAGATTCAGCTTAGGATCAGATAGAGATGATGGATACTATGCGATTAACATGGATAGATTCAATTTTGATTTCACATTCGGTGGTGTAAGACAAAACAATATGTGGGTTTGCGTGAATGGATATACAACATTCTCTAATCCACAAATCTTCTCACACATTGTGAATAATAATCCTCAAGGATTGTTCCTAAACAGTTCATCTTATCCATTCAATGTTATTGCTCCATTCTGGGGTGATCACATGTACCGTTTTGGAAATGAGCAAACTGTTCCTTCAGCTAATGGCTACTATATGAATTCAGAAATTTCATATGTAGTTGTAGGTTCTTATCCAAATCGCCGTATGGTTATTCAATGGAAGAACTTGAATGTAATGGACAGAACATTGCCAAACTCAGTAGCAAACTTCCAAGCAATCTTCTATGAAGGTGTAGACGAGCGTTATCCAAACAATTACTCCGGTGCAATTGAATTTGCATATGGTGATGTTGGAAACAATACAGGAACAATTGCTCGTGAAGTGAATGTAAAAGGAGCTTCAGTTGGTATCAAGGGTGATCTTGGTACAATGAATCCTGCAGTTAGTTCAGACTATTTGAATGGTTTGACATATAACAATCCACAAAACTCACGTACATCAACATTATTGACTGATGGATGGCGCCCAAGTGGTGGATCATCTTCATCAGAGGGTCGCCGCATTTTGTTCAGAGGCATTCCTCGCTTTGTTGTTCCAACATGGGGTGATGGTGATGCAGATTTGACACAACTTCGCACACGCAAGCATGCAGGTCTTCCACAAAATCGTTTTGTGACAGTAAATGATGCTCGTTTGGTTATGCGTTGGTTGGTGAATGATGGAGCACTTCCAGATTCATTGAAGAGAGATACACTTCAGTATGGTAATGCATATCATGCAGACGTGAACCACAATGGTCGTTACTATTATAGTTCACGCTCATGGGACAATCAAACAGATGTTCGTGTATGGAAGCGTCCAATCGATGTTGATACATTTGGTATCCGCATGCTTTGGGATTCTGTAGAGACATTGACAACATTGCCACCTGATGCAGGTCCATTGCGCCTCATCTATTTTGAAGCAACAGCATTGGATGCAGCGTTGATTCTTCACTACAATGCTGGTAGAGTTCCTTCTCTTCCATGGTTGTGGGATACAATTCCATCATACGGAAAAGTCATTGCTGGCAAAAAGACATCACCAATTGCATTTGGTGCACCAGTTGTAACAAATGATGGTGGTAAAATTGTACCGGTATATGCAACAGCAAAAACAAATAAAGCATTTGCATTCTCAGTAACATTCAATGGCAAAGTGATGTCATCAGAGGTTGGTGCAAACAATACCAATGACTTGATCATCAATGATGCTAAGACTGTTCACTTTGCAGCTTCAGAAGTAACAAACATTAATGAACCAATCGCATTCATAAAGATTGATTCAGATAAAGATCTTGTTGCTGAAAAAGTTATTGTCAATGATGTTGTTCTTGGTAAAGAAAACCTTGATCAACCAAATGGCATAACTGGAGCAATTGCAACATATCCAAACCCATTTGATCAAGAAGTAACTGTATCAGTTCCTTCAGAATTCAAAGGTGGTGTGTTGACTGTGTCTGATGTTAATGGTAGAGTGATTGGAACATTCTCACTCAATCAAGAAACAATGACATTGAATGCATTTGCTGGTAAGCCAGCTGGTGTCTACACAATTACCATGAAACATGGTGTGAAGACAGCAAACACTGTCATTATCAAGCGATAATACATTGGCATGAAATATATCTCACATATCGCTGTGTTGCTCACAATCATGGTGAGCAACACGGCAATGTGGGGACAAATTTCAAGAACCGTTTCATTTGACATAAACAGCAGACATGAAAGTGATTATTGTCTGGGTGCAAATACAAATGAATTTACTTTGACAATTGATACCAAGTTGGAAAGCATCGACAGCCTGCAGGCGTATGACATTTACATCCGATATGATGAAAAGAAAGTCAAACTTATTGCAGGATTAAAGACAGGAACAATAAGCAGTCCAATACCAACAGCCAATTTTTCATTTCGAATTGAAAGTGCAGGGTTGGCAAAAGTATCCGGTTACTTAAATTTTAAAGCCGGTAATCTAGTTGGAACTGGAGCTTTGGTTGCAGTCAGAGGTCAATGGTTGAATTCTGCTTGTCCGGATTCAACAGTATGCAAGATTGAAGGTGTAGAACCCGGATTTGAATTCGGGATAGGACCAAGATATGTAACTGTTGATTCATCGGTAAACATCTTCAATAGAGTGATAGATACCGCAAACACAATAGTGTTGGTGAAGAGTCCGAAGATGATAGTAGATTCAATAGATCATCAGGAATTCGCAAAGAAGTATACAATCAAAAGTGACATCTTTTGCGGAAAAGCAACTGCCAATGACACTGTCTTTGTAGAATGTGCTACCGGAGATTCAATAACTATTGAACAAATCCGAATTGATAGCATGCTAAACGTGCAAGCCACCATTCGAGGTAATGGTATAGTGATTACAAAATCAAACAGAGGTATTGCAGGTTATGTTGGCATGAGTATCGGAGTTCATGCACAAACTATGTCTGAAAAAGCAGAACGAACTATTCAGTTTACGTCGAAAGCAACACAATGCGATTGCGCAAAAAGATTGGAGGGTGGTAATACTACAATCAATCTTTTTAGAAAAGCAAAACCAGATACAGTGACAAGCGTTCAACAAGAAACTGAATTACAAACTCGATGCACGGATTACTATGATATTCTTGGTCGATTCATTGAATCGGATTGTCCGAATGATGAATCAGCGAAGGCTATCAGAAGAAAGGCCTTCAAACTTGGTAACGATTATATTCAATACATAGAAACTAAAAAGTAATTATAATTTTTAATGTATCATCTAACGGAGTTACACATGCAAACTTCCGCGACAAGAGGTAAGAGACGCAGTTCGGCTCTCCTTTTTCTGTCCTTGTGCATTGCATTGATGGGTTCAATAAACCTATTCGGTCAAGCATCATTGCAAAAGGCAGATATTCCTGTGCTGAGTCTCACAGGCAGAGATAACAATTACAATGGTAATTTGTACTCTGATGGAAGAATCTGGTTGGGATATGCCGATGATCGCACACGCGAGGTATTGGTCCCAGTTTTTATGAAGAATCTTTGGTATGATTCATCAAATGTAGTTGACAAGCGCTTTAGCGGTGGTCCGATCTATTCATTTACATTTTCAGTAATGTATGATGGTCGTGTATTCGAAGCTGTTGGTGCACAATTCACAGGTCCAAAGAGAAGCGATACCAATGCACTTGCAAAAGGTTTCGAATTGGAATTTGATGATGTATCAGACATAACACGCTACGGTGTATATTTCCGTGGTGGCGTCAGTGCTGAAACGAAGTATGGTCGTAGAATGTACGTAACAGGACGTTCAACAAAACCATTGCCAGTTACACAGCCTGATGGTTCCTATGAAGTGCTATTATACCTTCGTATGAAGGTGACATTGTCACAATCACAATTGACAAATCAACCAACAGTATACAATGGTGCTGATAAATCAGCATTGTATATTTCCAATGATTCATTGACATACAATGATCTCAGAGTTGGTGTTACAAATCCATTCCCATTGGTTGCGGAAAGTGCTGCAGATAATCCTTATAAGGATAAAACATATCGCAAAGACAGACGCGATTCAATCGGTTTGGGCGGTATCAGCATGACAACTGACCTTCTTCCTGAATATCCAAGCCGTCCTGGTATGATTTGGGTAAACGTGGGAGCAGTTCCACAAATCGCATTCCGCGATTTCCAAGGTAATGGTCAAGATCAAGTACGTCAAGACGTAAATGCTGCTGATGGTTCTTTGTGGGAAATGACAAAGCCAATCATCATTGACTCATCAACAAATGGAACAGATGCATTCAGAGATATCATTCTCTGGAACTCAACTGCACGAAGCAGACTCACAGGTATCAATCTGCGTTCAGATTCACCATGGTTGTCCTTCCAAGCAGTTGCACCAGGATTTATTCCTCCTGGCATCCGAAGCATCACTCGTGATGGTGACATTGATTTCATTGATAATGGAATCAGCGGTCCAGTTCCACCAAACTTGAAAGATGCACGCAATCAAATTGTTGCCGCTCAAGATCCAATGCGCTTCAGAATCTATGTAAGAACAGGCGATCTTAGATCAGGTGATGCAGAATATGCTGGTATTTATACAGGATATATCACAGTTACTTCTGCTTCTGCAAAAGTATCTCCTGTAAGATTGCGCGTAACATTCATTCACTTGCGTAATCCTGTCGAGCCAGGTAGCTATAATAAGCCAAAAACACCTGAGTTTGGTTTGGATCCAGGTATCAAGATTACTGTAAGCAATTCAAGCACAGCTAACGGTGGAAATGGAGATTCAACCAATCTCGTATTTGGAACAGGCCACAGAGCAACAGATGGTCCAGATTCATTGTTTGGTGAATATGCATACGATCTATTGAATCCACCAACAGGTTTCCATGCTCGCTGGTATACACCATGGGTTAAAGATGCTAATGGTATCGAAGTAGCTCCAAATGGTCTCGGCGATATTCAAATGGATGCATTCAGTGGTCAAAATTATAGAAGAGATTCCCGCTCACGTGATATCCGTGATTTCACATCCGATACCACACTCGTTTATCTCTGTCGCTTCAATGCGAACGGTGCAAATAATTATCCTGTTGTTATCAACTGGGATATTCGTGACTTCCCAGAAGGCGCAGATTTGTATCTCCGCGATACATTGAATGGTGGTATTTTCAGTGTGAACATGCGCGAAGCAACTCCAGATGGAGATTATGGTCGCTCATTCACAATTCGTGATGCTCGTATCAAGTCATTCTTGATTGAATATCGCTTACCACAAACTATAAACTATACAGTTGTTAAGAAAGGCTGGAACTACTTGTCCTTGCCATTGCGTCCATCCAATCCAAATTGGAAAGCTGTATTCCCGAATGCTATCACTGAGCCATATACATTTGCTAGTGGTTCATATCAGCAAAAGCAATTGTTGCAACCAGGTGTTGGTTACTTTGTGAAATTCGGTGACAACCTTGATAAAACACAAATTGGATCAAGAGTCCCTGAATTTAGCAAGACAACAGAAAGAGTATATCTCTACAATGGTTGGAATACAGTTGGTGCTCCTTCAACACGCGCTAATGTGAATGACATTTCTTATGAATTGTCTTCAGGCGCTGTAGAAGCACTCAAGGATCAAGTATATGGTTATACAACAGATCGCGGTTATTATGCAGCATCTGAAGTTGTACCTGGAATGGGTTACTGGATCAAAGTTTATGGCGAAGGTTACTATCGCGTAAAAGGATCTGGCTTACCAAAAGTAGTTGCAAATCATGCAGGCGAACTTAACCTTGCTTCAATCACAGTTTCTGATGTTGAAGGAAGATCAAATACACTTCGCGTGTCTGAAAATGGAACAGTAAATCCAACAAGATTTGAATTGCCTCCTGTTATTGCACCAGATATGTTCGATGTACGCTTTAGCAATAATGCGTATGCAACTAATAGCAATGACATGACAATCCGTGTTCAAGGAGTTACATATCCTATGACATTGACATCAGAAGGATTGAATGGTTCCTATACTGCATTCGATGCAAGAACAGGTGCTGTACTTGGATCAATCAGTGCAACTAATACATTGGTTGTTAACAACTCATCAGTCATCAGACTTGCAAAACAACAAGATGACAATACAAATGTAGATGTATATCCAAACCCTGCATCATCATTGATCAATGTTCGTACAGCAGTTACTGGAACAGTACATATCGCAATCGTTGATATGTATGGTTCAACAGTGAAGACTGTAACATTCAATGGTAATGCAATGGCTATCAATACCGATGAACTTCCTGCAGGTTCTTATACCATGACTGTAAATGTTAATGGTACTGTAACCACAAAGAGAATCGTCGTTAATAGATAATCATCCACATTGTCGAATTCCTATAGGGTAACAGAGTCCGTCTCTGTTACCCTATATTTCTATCAAGAGGGTATAACATGAAACATTTGATTCTCATATTCTTGGTTATTCCTGTCATCGTAACAGGTCAAGTTTTTACTCTCACCTATGAAGACAATACATCTGGTGATAAACCAAGTGTACAATTCGGCTTCATAAAAGGAGCAACAGACGGAATAGATGGAATGCTAGGTGAAAAAGAAATTCCACCATTGCATCCATTTTCCGGTGCTCACATGGTTACAATTCTGGATATAAACAAGGATGGATCATTTTCTAGTCTTGTTGATATGTTCACCTATCGAGATTTTAGAAATACAGAACCCATGCATACAGCTGATACATTCTGGATTGAGGTATCACCTTGGAAAGCAGATAAGAAATGGATGAAGTTTTCATGGGAATATCCACTGGGAACAGGAATAGATTCAATGGTGTTAACAGATCGTGGTGGTGCATCATTGAGAATTACATGTGATGATAAAAAATCACATACGATTTTGCCAAATTCATTTGGTGTGGGACAAATTACAATCGAAGATTTTTATGTGATTGTGTATCGCAGTCAAGGAATCAATTCAATTCAAGAAGATGTATGTACAGAACAAAAACAATTGTCGGATGTATATTCATCAACCGGCATTATTCTGGCAACACAATTGGATGGACATCAACTCACCCAATTGATGGAATCCTCGCCTAATGGTCTGTACTTTATACGAACAGGTTCAACAATTACATCAAGAATAGTACATAGATAATGAAGGTAGCACACAGCTCAGCTGAACATCATAAAGCATTTTTAAACTTTATGCAGAGTCAGCACCCGCAAGTTTGGACAACATATACTGAGTTGCAAAAAGGCATTCTTAGCGGACCAGCCCTCTCTCAAGCATTGATAGATACGGCAATTGTATTTGAAACCTACATTTCAGAATTCATTTCTGATAAAACAGGTTTATCATCCATAAAACAACTGTTGGATGCTGAAAAAAAGGTCATTCAAGTTAAAGCCGACTTTACCAAAAAAGCATTGATACGTAGAAGAGGACAGATACTTGGGGATGATGCAATACAAGATATTGACAATGAATTTGCATCATTGAATCAGATGTTGAATGTGGATCTCTCAGGCGATCGCGAATTAGATTTTTCCATGTTGGTGTTGAATATTGCATCCAAAGGAGAAGAGGCAAAAGACCTTCTTGACAGAGTTGAACTATTGTATTTCTCCATGAGAGAAAAAGGAATGATTTCAGATTGGATCAGTGAATTCGCTGGAAAGAAATTAGACTTTGATCATTTGGAACATGCAGTCATAACAGAAACAAACGGTATCATTGCTTATGATGCACATCATCATAGAAAAAGAGATGGATTCGCACTTACAGATCGTCGTGGTACCAGAAGAGAAGTCACCAAGCAAATCGATTATTGCATGATTTGTCATGAACGCGAGAAAGATTCTTGTTCAAAGGGCATTCATGAAAAAGATGGAACCATCAAAAAAAATCCACTTGGTGTTGAAAACAAGGGATGTCCTCTTGATGAAAAGATTTCAGAAATGCATTATCTCCGTA
Source organism: Bacteroidota bacterium (assembly GCA_009919265.1). Lineage (GTDB taxonomy): Bacteria > Bacteroidota > Ignavibacteria > Kapaibacteriales > UBA961 > UBA961. Next base: position 10,355 of record RGCF01000001.1, read on the forward strand.
GAGAAGGATATCCGTTAGCGGCATTGGCAATGGTCATGCTGGACAACCCGATGTGCGCAGGAACAGGTCATCGCATTTGTAATGATTGCATGAAAGGATGCATCTTCCAAAAACAAGAACCGGTGAATATTCCCAAAATAGAAACATCTGTTCTTTCCGATGTACTGTCATTGGATGATGGACTCGAACTCTATGCATTGTTGATGCAATGGAATCCATTGCATATTCGCAGACCATATGCCCTCCCATATAATGGCAATAAAGTACTTGTGGTTGGTCTTGGGCCTGCAGGATATACACTTTCACATTATCTGTTAAATGAAGGTTTCGCTGTCGTTGCAGTGGAAGGTTTGAAAATCGAATCTGCTCTCGATATTTATGGTTTGAAAAAGGACGATGCACTTCCCTCTTTCAAACAAACAATTGAAAAAGAATTGGATGAACGCATCATATCCGGTTTCGGTGGTGTGAGTGAATATGGTATAACATCACGCTGGGATAAAAATTTCCTGACTGTTCTGCAATTATTGCTTGAACGTAGAGAGAATTTCAAAATTCTTGATGGTGTTCGCTTCGGTGGAACATTAACAATTGAGGATGCATGGAAACTTGGCTTTACTCATGTGGCATTGGCAACTGGTGCAGGAAAGCCAACACTCATTCGTATGAAAAACAATCTCAGCAGAGGTCTTCGCAAAGCTTCAGATTTTCTGATGGCATTGCAATTGACCGGTGCTGCAAGAATGGATTCAATGGCCAATCTCCAAGTTTCACTTCCCGCAATAGTCATTGGCGGTGGACTTACGGCAATTGATACTGCCACAGAAACTCTTGCATATTATCCAATTCAAGTTGAGAAATTCTATCTACATGCCAAGACAATGCTGAAAGAATATCCCAATTATTTTGCAGAGATGTATGATGAAGAAGAACGCAAAACAGCAGAGCGCTTTTTCGAACATGGACATATCATACATACAGTAAGAACTCGTGCTAAAGAACAACAACAAGTTCCAGACTTCTTGCCCTATCTCAAAGAATGGGGCGGCGTTACACTGATCTATCGCAAAAAATTGCAACAATCGCCTGCATATAAACTGAATCATGAAGAAGTAAATGAAGCACTCGAAGAAGGAATCACCATCATGGAAGAATTATCTCCCATAGAATGCGTCCTTGATCAATACGGTGCAATTGAATCAGTAAGATTCGAACATACGGGCCAAGAAAGAAAAGGCGAGATTCATATCATGTCTGCAAGAACAGTATTTGTGGCTGCAGGCACATCGCCAAATACTACTTATGAAAAAGAGTATCCACAAACATTTAAACTGATGGATTCAGGATACTATCAGCCATTTACCGTATTGAATTAAGTGGCAGACCACTATCAAATTGGTAGATTTGTATTCCATAACAATTCATGAACTATAAACCCTTAAACATATATCACCAACATGCTTGAATTACCGGTCTTACCAACTGAATTACCAAATAATCGTCGTCCCGAGTGGCTCAAAGTAAAAGCACCCGGTGGTGAAACTTATGCGCAACTCAAGTCGATGATGCGCTCCAAAGCATTGCATACAGTATGCGAAGAAGCTCGTTGTCCCAATATTGCAGAATGCTGGAATGCAGGTACTGCAACATTCATGATCTTAGGTGATACTTGTACAAGATCTTGTGGATTCTGTGCCGTAAAAACAGGGAGACCGATGGAAGTTGATGCGCATGAACCATTGCATGTAGCAGAAGCAATTCAACAAATGAATTTGAAACATGCAGTCATCACCTCAGTGAATCGTGATGAAAGAACAGATGGCGGAGCAGATATTTGGGCTGAAACAATAGTACGATCAAGAGAATTGAATCCTGGCGTTAGTATTGAAGTACTTATTCCTGATTTTAAAGGGAAGATGGAAAATCTTCAAAAAGTTATTGATGCAAGACCAGATATTCTCAATCATAATACAGAAACAATTCCAAGACTTTATCGCAAAGTACGACCACAAGGTAAATATCCTTGGACACTTGCCGTTTTGAAAGAATGTAAAAGTCAAGGACTTCGTACAAAAACAGGAATCATGCTTGGTCTTGGTGAAACAAAAGAAGAAATCATCGAAGTCATGAATGATTTACGCGAAGTGGATGTTGATATTCTAACATTGGGTCAATATCTCCAACCAACAAAAAATCACTTGCCTGTCGATCGTTTTGTTCATCCAAGTGAATTTGATGAATTACGCGAAATAGGAATGAGTAAAGGATTTAAAATTGTTGAGTCGGGTCCGCTTGTACGCAGTTCTTATCATGCCGAACGACATATCTGATGCTACGATTCACGATCCTGGGAACCGGTACCTCTACAGGTATTCCATGTGTTGCCTGCAACTGTGAAACATGCATTTCAGAAGATCCCAGAGATACAAGACTCCGTACATCACTGCTCGTTCAATCAGAAACAACCACAATCATCATTGATACATCAGCAGATTTCAGACAGCAAATGCTGAAACATGGAGTAAAGAAGATTGATGGTATTGTGTACACTCATCATCATTATGATCATATCAGTGGATTTGATGATACAAGGCCATATACTTTTTTCAATGATAATACACCAATTCAATGCTTTGCACTCAGACAAACGCATGAAGTGATAAGACAAACATTTCCTTATGCTTTTGGAGAAGCTGAACAAGTAGGTGGAGGATTGCCTGGCGCAGAGTTCACAATCATAGATGATGAACCATTCATGATTGGTGATATCGAAGTAGTTCCAATTCCAATGAAACATGGAAGCATTCGAGTGAATGGATATCGATTTGGATCATTTGCATATTGTACTGATACAAATCATGTGCCTTTATCTTCAATAGAAAAAATGCAGAATCTTGATATATTGATATTGGATGCATTGCGATATCATCCACATCCTACACATTTTACTATTGAAGAAGCGAATGAAATGTCAAAGATGATTAATGCAAAGCAGACATACTATACACATATCGCACATCAAATTAAACATGCAGATTGCGAGAAAACATTGCCTGAGAATTGTTTTCTTGCTTATGATGGACTTCAATTCGAAATTGCATGATGCAAAAAACCATTATCTTGCCTGCAATGCCAAGAGGTATTCATGATATCACAACTGTGATTGAACACGAATGTTCCATGATGCTGCAGGATGCGCATATTGGTACTTTGCATTTGTTCTTGAGTCATACAAGTGCAGCCATTACCATAAATGAACAAGCGGATCCAGATGTTCGATTAGACATGATGGATATATTGGACAGAATTGTTCCGATGCATCGTGAATTGTATAGACATACCGCTGAAGGTCCGGATGATATGACATCGCATGCCCTTGCTTCACTTATCGGATGTGATGTACATATTCCAATACAACATGGTTCATTGGCTCTTGGAACTTGGCAAGGAATTCATCTTTGTGAGTTCAGACATCATGCTCGAAATAGAAAATTGATTGCGACTTTACATATCATTCAATAGAGAACACATGAAAATCAAATTATCTTCCATAGCACATGCCAGGAGTGGCGATAAAGGCGATGCAGCAAATTGTGGCGTGATTGCATTCAAAGAAGAATGGTATCCAATCATTCGTGATGTATTAACAACAGAACGAGTGAAAGAATATTTTACGGGTTTGACTCTTGGGGATGTTGATCGATTTGAGATCCCAAATCTTTGGGCGGTTAACTTCGTATTGCATAATACATTGGGTGGCGGAGGAACCGTTTCACTCAAACTTGATGCTCAAGGAAAAACAATTGCCTCCGCAATGCTTCTGATGGAGATTGATGTTCCTGCAGAATATGAACATCTTCTTTAATCAAATAAACTTTTAACCTCACCTACATTGACTATCAATGTATTTCTTTTCATATCTTGTTGTGTATCATTTGCTTTGTCAATGATAAAATGCAATCGCTTTAATTGTGCACCTGCATCCGGAAATGAAGCTATGATTGCATCCATCCTTTGTTTTTGCAAATCAGCATTCAATACCTGACGCTCTGTTGGATTCAAAATCTTCGCTTTTGGGGAATACACAGATTCTTCTCCTTTCTTTTTCTTTTTGTCTTGTTTCGCCGGTGCCACTGCTTCATAACGAAGTGGCGCCATATCGGGAAGCAATGTGACATTCACATGAAGATTACGATTCCCTTTCAGCATCGCAATTGTTTCTGCCATCACTTTATCGCCAACTTGATTTGTCTTGGCAGCACCTGGATCAAATCCTTCCGCTGCAAATAGCTCCATACCTTTTGCTAATTTGTCTACAGTAAAATCCATTGGTACTTCTTCATATTTTGAAGCAGGTGGAATGCTGATGGTTTTTGTTGATTTAAGAATATCAAAACCATAAAAGAAGATGCTATAGTCTGCACCTGGTTTTACTGCCGATGAATAAGCACCGGTTTTAGCATTCGATTTAGCATCGGCGACTTTATTACCTTGTGAATCAGTGATTTCATAACTAACATCAACCGGTTTTCCTGTCACGCGATCGGTGATGATTCCTTTGAGCAATACTGTTGTTTCTTGTGCATTGACCATTGACAGGGTGAAGAAGGTCAATAAAGCGATCAGGATACCATGCATGAAATGCCTCGACTTATGAGTTGAGAAAGGATTGTATGCCTTGTTTGCAATCATCTGTCATGCGGGTGAATGCATTCATTGATGCTGCATAATTGAGACCGGCTTCAAGCGACATGCCATGCAGATTTGCCAACATGTCTTTTGTGAGAGCCATTGATGAAGAACTATTCTTTTGAAGTGTTTGTGCCAATTGTTCTACGGTTGTTTGCAATTCGGCATCGGCGACGCAATGTGTGATGAGTCCAATGCGCTCTGCTTCTTTTGCAGAGATATTTTCAGCGGAAAGAAGCAGCCTTCTTGCTTTTGTGTCCCCAATCTTCCGCAATAGATAAACCATCACAATTGCGGGAATGAAACCAATTTTTACTTCTGAATATCCAAACAATGCAGATTCACCGGCTATAACGAAATCACATACCGTTGCCAAACCACATCCACCGGCTATTGCCGGACCATGTACTTTTGCTATGACAGGTTTTGGACATGTATATACGGCATGAAATGCTGTTTTCAAATGGAGTGAGTCTTGATGATTTTCTTGAATGGAAAATCCCGACATATGCTGTACATACTCAAGATCGGCACCTGCGCAAAATGCTTTTCCATTACCTTCCAGAATAATGACTGAAATATCTTGTCTGGCACCCAGATCAATAAATGCATCATGAATTTCAGAAAGCAAAGCCGGACTGAGAGCATTGCGCTTTTCAGGCCTATTCAATCGCACTGTGGCTATACCGCCATGTTCAAGGATCTCAAGAAAATTCATTGCCTGCCAATTCAAACGGTGAGTAAATCGTAGATTTGCCTGAAAACAATCTATGCAAATATACCAAGAAACCAAGCAAACAAAGGTGTATTGCTCAATACAAATTCCCTTGATTCATGAAACAAATCTCAATCCCAAAAATCCCTCAAACACATAAACAACCTGTATTTGGTTCAAAAGAGATTCGCGACTTGTTTTTGATTGATAAATCCATCACTTTTTTGAATAATGGGTCATTTGGTGCAACACCAAGACATATTCTTGAATATCAAGATTCCATAAGACAAAGAATGGAATTACAACCCGTGAATTTCATGGTTCAACAATTACCTCTATTGCTTCGTAATGCTCTACAAAATATCGCTCCATTCATTGGAGCTCATGCGGATGATCTCGTCTTTGTGGATAATGCTACAACCGGTGCAAATGCTGTCATACAGTCATTGATGCATTCATGGAAAAAAGGCGATGAAATTCTCACGACAAATCATGTATATGGAGCTGTTCGCACAACACTTCAACATGCAACGTCAATTATGGGTGCAAAACTTATAGAAGCGCATGTACCGTTTCCAATATCCGATGAGTTGGATTGTATCAATGCGATTAAAAAACATCTCAATAAAAAGACCAAACTCCTAGTGATTGATCATATCACTTCGCCAACCGGAATCATATTTCCCATCAAAAAAATCATAGCTGAATGTACAAAGAAAAATATTCCAGTATTCGTGGACGGAGCACATGCTCCCGGTATGATTCCATTGAATCTCAATGAATTGAATGCTGATTGGTATACAGGAAATTGTCATAAATGGTTATTTGCACCAAAGGGATGCGCGTTATTATGGACGCATCCAACACATCAACCTATAATGCATCCAACTGTGATTTCACATGGATATAAGCAGGGTTATCATCAAGAGTTTGATTGGACTGGCACAAAAGATCATAGCGCCTATATTGCATCGCAATTGGGAATGAAATTCCATCAATCAATGGATTCAGAATATCTCATGATGGCATATCATGCAAAAGCCATAGCCATGCGAAATATGATCTCCGAAGCGTGGAAGACACATGTGCCATCCCCAGACTCAATGATTGGATCCCTTGCTTCAATTGAAGCACCAAAACACTTGCAATATGATGGCAAAGATGCTCTACTCTATGCACAAGCTTTGCATGATATCCTCTGGAATGACCATAAGATTGAAATCCCGGTCATACCATTTGCTGGGAAAATCTGGATTCGCATTTCCATACAAGTTTTCAATCGCTTGAAAGACTATGTACATCTCATGGAGATTGTTCCAACAATAAAGAAAGCACAAATAATCAAGATGTTGAAAACATTGAAAACCTGACTTTTCTTCTTCTTCGTAAATTGCATGACAATAATTATGAGTGAATCATGATACAATTCTTAGTATTCTGTTCTATATTTTTTGCCTCATCTTCCATTATCAATGCACAACAACCATTGTGGATGCGATATCCGGCAATATCTCCGGATGGATCGACGATTGCATTTGCATTTCAAGGTGATATTTGGAAAGTAACTTCAAAAGGAGGCAAAGCAGAACGCATCACTTCAAATGATGCTTATGATGTGTCGCCTGTGTGGTCACCCGATGGAAAAAATATTGCCTTTGCATCGGATAGACATGGCAATATGGATATATTCATCATGCCTGCTGAAGGCGGATCCCCAAGAAGATTAACCTATCACTCAGCCAATGAAATTCCTTCAGCATTTTCCCATGATGGTGCAGCACTATATGTATCTACTCATATTCAAGATTCACCAAAGAATAGTCAATTTCCATCAGGTGGTATGGGCGAACTCTATGCAATATCAGTCAAGGATGGAGCGAGAACCCAAACTCTCACAACACCCGCAGAAGAAATTGCAGTAGATCCTCAAGGTGGGTTTTTGATCTATCAAGACAAACGAGGTGGAGAAAATTATTGGAGAAAACATCATACTTCATCCATCGCACGCGATATTTGGAAAGTTGATCTCAAATCAAAATCACATATACGACTCATTGAACACCCTGCTGAGGATAGAGAACCAGTGATATCTTCAGATGGGAAAACATGCTATGTATTGTCTGAGCGTTCTGGAACATTTAATGTGTGGTCTTTTCCAATTGACAATCCCGGATCCATCAAACAATTAACCTCATTTACCAAACATCCAATTCGTTTTTTATCAATAGACAATCAAGGTATATTGTGTTTTAATGTTCATGGCGGGATTTATACTCTTGATACAAAATCAGCAAATGCCTCACCTATACAGGTAAAGATTGATATAAACAATGACTCTCGTCGTAATGACATAGCATATAAAATGCTGAATCAGGGAGCCACCGAAATGGCCTTATCTCCCAGTGGAAAAGAAGTGGCCTTTGTTATACGAGGAGAAATATTTGTGACGGCAGTAGATCATGAAGTCACAAAACGCATCACAAATACCCCTGGTCAAGAACGCTCGGTGAGCTTTTCTCCCGATGGAAAATCTTTATTATATGCCGGAGAGCGAAATGGTTCATGGAATATTTATCAAACAAGTTTGACACGAAAATCAGAACCATTTTTCTATCGCTCAACAGTATTGGAAGAAAAAGCTATTGTTGATTCAGATAAGGATGAGTTTCAACCACGCTTTTCTCCGGATGGTAAAGAAGTGGCTTATCTTGAAAATCGTGTTGTACTAAAAGTAAAAAATATTGCTTCAAATGATATTCGACTTATCATGGATAGCACATACAATTATTCCTATACTGATGGTGATCAATGGTATGAATGGTCGCCCGATGGTAAGTGGTTTTTGGTTTCAATCATAGATAAAGATCGATGGGTTGACGAAGTAGGAATCATTGATGCGCAAGGAAAAGGTACAATCAGAAATATCACACAAAGCGGATATAGTGATAATCAACCGAAATGGGCAAAGAATGGAAAACTCTTTATCTATTCAAGTGATAAAGCAGGTTTCAGAAGCCATGGATCTTGGGGTGCAGAATCCGATGTATACGGTACATTCTTTACGCAAGAAGCATATGATCGATTTAAAATGAGTAAAGATGAATTTGAATTACAAAAAATGCGCGAGAAAGATGAAGAATTAAGTTTTGATGAGCAACGAAAAAAGGACTCACTAGAAAAAGAAAGAAAAAAAGGGAATGTAACAATCGATGTATCGGAACCTATCACAATTGATTTCGATAGATTGGAAGAAAGAACAATGAGATTCACGATTCATTCATCGAATCTTGCTGATTATGTACTATCACCTGATGGTGAACGATTGTACTATCTCTCACGATTCGAAAAAGGGTTTGATATATGGGTGCAGAAGTTTCGCGAAAAAGAAACAAAGCTTCTTGCAAAACTGGGAGCCGGTTCAGGTGCTCTAGAGCAAAGTCCGGATGGTAGGTATATATTTGTGATTTCCGATGGGAAAATCACTCGAATTGATACAAGCAATGGAAATCAAAAAGCAATTTCATTTAAAGCAGAAATGGATTTGAATGCACCTGCTGAACGTGCCTATATCTTCGATCATGCTTGGCGACAAGCTCGTGAAAAGTTTTATGTAAGTACTCTACATGGTGTTGATTGGAATTTCTATCGGAATGCCTATGAACAATTCTTGCCATCGATTGATAATAATTATGATTTTGCAGAATTACTTAGTGAATTACTTGGTGAATTGAATGCATCTCATACAGGAAGCGGTTATCGAGCACAATATTCTGATGAAATCCGTGATCAAACTGCAGTATTGGGTGCCTTTTGGGATGAATCATATACCGGTCCCGGACTCAAGATCTTGGAAATCATTGAAAAATCTCCGCTTGATCATCCCAAAAAATTAATGCAAGCAGGAATGATCATTGAAAAGATTGATGGTATTGCGATTACATCAATGAATATTGACAATATTCTCAATCGAAAGGCAGACAAACAAGTGCTACTTTCAATCTATGATTCAAAAAAGAATAAACGATTTGATGAAACCATCAAACCAATCTCCTTTGGATCACAAGAAGAATTACTCTATCAGCGGTGGGTACAGCAATGCAGATCAATGGTGGATTCTTTATCGAAAGGAAAGATTGGATATGTTCATGTCAGAGGAATGAATAGCGAAAGTTATCGTGAAGCATATTCAGAGATATTGGGAAGGCATGCAGATAAAAGTGGAATCATTGTTGATACAAGATTTAATGGCGGAGGATGGTTGCATGACGATCTTGCTACATTGCTCTCCGGAAAGCAATATGTGAAGCTTGTGCCACGCGGACAATTGATTGGCTCTGAACCGCAAAATAAATGGCAAAAGAGATCTGTGGTATTGATGAATGAGAGTAATTATTCAGATGCGCATTTCTTTCCTTGGACATATAAACAATTGAATATTGGTAAGTTGATTGGCATGCCTGTCCCTGGAACAGCGACAGCTGTATGGTGGGAAACACAAATTGACCCAACACTTTACTTTGGTATTCCTCAAGTCGGTACAATTGGAAATGATGGAAAATATCTTGAGAACAATCAACTTGAGCCGGATATTAAAGTAATGAATATGCCTGAGGATTTTGCAAATGGTATTGACAAACAAATTCAGGCAGCAGTGAAAGAATTATTGAATAATTAAAAGCTATGATGAAATGATTTGTATCTATGAATAATTCAGTACAGAAAAAAGTCATCGTGGCCGGAGGAAATCCCGGTCAATGGCATGCAAATGATCGCTCATTTGAAGCACATCTTGTTAATGGAGTTGAGTCATGGGTTTTTGCATTGAATGCTGAATATATCTGCGAAAAGAATCTTACTCCAAATATCATTGCAAAAGCTGATCTATTGATATTGAATCTCAATGCAATTAAAGAACCAGAAAGATTGAGACATGTATATGACTTGTTGAACAATAGGCCATCACATGTGCAGGTCATGCTTCTGTTAGAAGGTGATATGCAATGGTATCTTCAACCTTTACCCTATCTACAACAGATTTTTGATGCTTCAACAATTGTGAATTGTATCAATGTACATGCTGAGAGTTTTATTCAATCGATGACAAAGACATCTGTTCATACACTGGGGATACCATATCCTGTTCATGGTGTTAGGGGATTAGTAAAACCAAGAGAACAAAGATCGAAGACAATTCACATTTGTCCATTTCTTAGAATGAGACGCAGTGAATATCAAGTTGCCAAGCAATTGAATAGGCCGATTCGAGGATTCGAACGAAGATTGTCGATTAAAGCATCTACACTGTTTACCAATCTGAAACAATATGGCAGCATGTTTAATAGGGATGTCAATAAACAGTATATGTCTTCAATCTTGAATGATCCATCAATTGACATCATCTATGAGGAAGGATTTGAACGATATTATTCAATAGTTGCTGATTCAGCATTGATGTTGAATTTTGATGAGCGTTATACATGGGGGCGTCATGTATTGGATGCAGCCGCTTTGGATGTTCCGATGATCAGTACGGTGAATACAGGGCATGCACAAAAACTCTTTCCGGAATTAATGATTGACTCACCATTTGCAATTGATCAAGCATTGGATAAAGCACAGAAAGTTTTAGGTGATGAAGCTTTTGCAAAACAGGTCTCTGATTATGCTTGGGAACAATTGCAAGAATATGCTCCAGAAAAAATAGTTGAACGAATGTGGAAGTTACTTGAATGAAAGAACCAATCATACATGTTATTTATCGAGCTTGTGATATTGTTAATGCTGTCAATGCAAATCCTAGACCATTCAATCTCGATAAGACAACATTGGTACAATTGAGTTTTCAGAGTCTCTATGAATCACTGCAAGGAATTCCACATACCATTCATGTAATTGGTGATTCATTGAGTCCTGAATTGCAATCATTCTTTGCTTCTCGACATTGCAAACTCATACAAGGTAAATTTGGAAATGATGAATCTATCAGACAAACCATAAAACTAGCGAATCAATTTCCTGAGGATGATTGGATATACTTTTGCGAAGATGATTATGTTCACGTGCCACATGCGATGCGCTATATCCACAACTTTTTACAAGACCCATATCAAACCATGGATCATACAAAAAGATTGTACACATGGAGTTCATTCATCAATCTGAAAAAGAAGGATATCATTATTCATCCAACAGATTATCCCGATCGATATAGTGGAAAATATCGACGCTTTTCATTTATCTTTCATAGTAATGATTGTCATTGGCGGCAAATCACCGATACCACATTTACATTTCTGTTGAAGGGTTCAACATTGAAAAAGCACAATAATCTTTTGTTGAGATCTGCGCATGGGGCAAATGATAGATTGTTGAGTAAACATCTCTATGGTCGATTTACATTCTTCAATAAAGTGCTGGCACTCTCCCCCATGCCCGGACTTGCAACCCACATGCATAGGGATACAATGTCACCACTCGTTGATTGGGAATCTGTTATTTCAGAAATCTCAGAAAGAATAAAATAAAACCCCTATCTCGTTTCTCACCGCTTGAGCTCCATAGAAGCGATATCACCCATACATATCTGGTCTACGATCATTAAAGATATCATTTACCGAATTGAATGCCTTGTTTCGAGTTGCTATTGGATCAATCTCAGCATAGATAATTTCTTCATTCCCGAATGATGCTTGTGCTAAGCGTTCACCGGTGTAATCATAGATTGCAGATTCCCCACGAAATAATAATGTTTCATCGCCAAGTATTTCTTCACCGACGCGATTTGCAACAGCCACATAGACTTTGTTTTCAATTGCTCTTGCGGGAAATACTTTTCCGGAAAGTGTAGTTACCAAATTTGAAGGACACACTATGATATCCGCACCTTGCAATGCAAGAGTTCTTGCCGCTTCTGGAAATCTCCAATCATAACAGATCATGATCCCAATCGTGCAATCATTCTTTGCATCATGAACACAAAAGAATCCTGTATCACCTTCAGTAAATACAGTATGTTCTTTGTAAAACAAATGTGTTTTACGATATACTTGTGAGTCATTGGCATTTGGCATGAATATGCCCGCTGAATTGTAGAATGCTTCGCCGTCCTGCTCAGGAAATCCAAGAATGATAATTGTATCCTTCTCACTCGCAAGATCTTGCACCTGTTGCAAGAATTCCGCTTCCTTCCATTTCAATGCATGAATAGCCAATAGATCTTTATCAGTAAAGAAATATCCACTCGTTGCCAATTCAGGAAATATTATCATATCAGCATTGGTGGACTGTATTCTATTCAATATTGCATGACAATTGGTATTTGTATCGGCATGAATGGGAAAAGATTGGACTATTGCAATTCGCATAAAATCACCTATGTGTTTGCATGCAATATAATGAAGCTGATACATTTCTGATGACAAACATCATTGTTTGATTGTGACTCAACAGTGAAATTTGTTCAGTTGTACAAAAAGTAATTCATGAATAAAGCAACAATCATACAAAAAATACATAACATTGTATGGAAACAATCGAACTCTTGGAGACATAATCATGAATAATACAGTAGAACTTAAAAACCTTGTAAGAGAAAAATATTCTCAGATTGCTGAACAAAGCAAAGAGCATAATGCAGCATCATGTTGCGGAGCAGGTGGTTGCTCTACGATAGACTATGCAGTATTCGCTGAAGACTATTCCAAACTACATGGTTATCATAAAGATGCAGATTTGGGTTTGGGCTGTGGACTCCCCACTGAGTTTGCACAAATCAAACCCGGAGATACTGTCTTGGATTTGGGATCAGGCGCCGGGAATGATTGTTTCATCGCAAGAGCAATCACAGGTGAAACAGGCAAAGTGATTGGCTTGGATATGACATCTACTATGATTGAAAAAGCGCGAATGAATGCAGATGCTCTGGGTTTTAACAATGTGGAATTTCGATTGGGTGATATTGAACATATGCCAATCGCAGCCGATAGAATAGATGTAATTGTGAGCAATTGTGTATTGAATCTTGTGCCAAATAAAGAAATGGCTTTCAAGGAAATGTTTCGAGTATTGAAACCCGGAGGACACTTCTCTGTTTCTGATATCGTGCTTGATGGAAATCTACCTGATCAACTAAAAAATGCCGCTGAAATGTATGCAGGTTGTGTCGCAGGAGCGATTCAGAAATCAGACTATCTTCAACAATTATCCGATGTTGGTTTTGTTGATCTTATCATTCAAAAAGAAAAGAAGATTAATCTTCCGGATGATATTCTTTCTGAGTATTTATCGCTTGATGAAATTATGACATTCAATTCCCGAGAAGATGCAATTCTCAGTATTACGCTCTATGGAAAAAAACCTGAGAAACCTGCTTGTTCATGTGGAAGTGGATCTTGTTGCTGATGTATTGATCAATTCAGCAATGCGCAATGCCTCCATTGCCTCATGTGCCGTTACCGCAATTGGGTCGTCATGCGCTATGGACCGAATAAATGCTGCATGTTCTTCCGCGATTGCATTGATTGAAGGAATTGGAGGTTGTTCAAATACAATTGCTTTGCTTGTATTTCCAGCATCAATTTCACCGAGCATCATTGCAGGAATAGCGGAATCATGTACGGAATGGGGATCCATGATACGATATACATCAACTGCAGGTTTAGCAAAATCAATCGACATATATCCACTTTTTTGGAAGACACGCATTTTGCGCATTGGTTGTGCAGATATGCGGGATGCTGTAATATTTGCCACGCAACCATTTTCAAATGTGATGCGTGCATTTGCGATATCTGCAGTTTCCGTGAGAACATTCACAGCATTTGCATCCACTTGCTTTACGGGGGATTTCACCATCCATAAGATGATGTCAATGTCATGAATCATTAAGTCATGAATGACACTCACATCGGTCGCACGAGGTTTGAATTGAGCCAAACGATGTGCTTCAATAAATAATGGCTCGATGGAATATGATTGTAAAGCAAGAAGAGCAGGATTGAATCGCTCTACATGTCCAACTTGAACAATTACATTGTGCTGATCTGCAAGTTTGATCAATTCCAATGCTTCATCATAGGTGGAAGTAATCGGCTTCTCAATAAAGCAATGCTTCCCGGCTTCTATTGATTTTTTTGCAATTGAAAAATGCGCTGTTGTGGATGCGGCAATGATGATTGCATCACTGTCTATGATGGCAGAATCAATGTCATGATGTATGGGTACTTGCAATTCATTCGCAACAAATTCAGCACGATCTATATTTGGATCGCAGATGCTTAGATCTATATCTGTTCTTTGTTTTAAAAGCTTCGTATGTATCATTCCGAGATGTCCAACGCCTATCACAACTATCTTCATGCATTGTCTCCCGATTTAATCATGCATGCACATAATGCCGCAACACCTTCTTTCCGTCCTGCAAAACCAATCATTTCATTTGTGGTGGCTTTAATAGATATGCGTTGCACTGGCAAACCTGTCATTGATGCAATCTCATTTCTCATTGCATCTTTATACGGTTTGATTTTCGGTGCTTCCAAAATAAGGGTGATATCAATGTTCACCGGAGAATATCCATGCTGTGACAGCAAAGCAATCGCATGCTCCACAAACATTCTACTCGGTGCATTTTTCCATCGGGGATCTGTATCAGGAAAATGTTCCCCAATATCTCCAAGACCTGCCGCACCAAGCAAAGCATCACATAATGCATGTAATACAACATCTCCATCACTATGAGCTACTGACCCCATTGATGAGTCAATGGTCACTCCACCAAGCACAAGGGATTCACCCTCTGCCAATCGATGAACATCATATCCAATGCCTATCATGCCTATATCCTATAATGAAACTGCAATTTAGAAAAAACAACCCATAGCATAGACTGCCATTCCAATCCGGGATGCTGTCAAAATGACAATCAGCATGACATATTGACAATACGGAATGTAAAAATGACTGGTTTTTTGACAAAATTACAGCGATTTATACTGAAAAACGCCAAAAATATCAATTGGCACGCTATTCGTATGAAGTGTTTTCACCATGCGCAAGGTATAGTCCCATTTGGGATACAACAAACAATTATTAGTAAACAGAAAGGACAAGATTATGACTATGCTCACATTCGAACCATTCAGTGGATTGGATACTGTTACGCGTCGCATGTTCGACAATATGAATGATATTCACCGCACTATTCATTCAGAACATTCGGAATTCACACCGAAGGTTGATATCGCTCATGAAGAAAAACATATAACGCTTTTAGTTGAAATTCCCGGTGTAAAGAAAGAAGATGTAAAAATTTCGATTAATGAGGATCGCGTTTTACAGATCAGCGGTGAAAAAAAACAAACTGAAACAATAGAAGAAGAATCATTCATTCGCACAGAGCGTCGATTTGGATCATTTTCACGCTCATTCAAATTGACAGATTTGATAGACATACATGGAATTCAAGCTGAATTCAATAATGGTGTATTGTCAGTCACTTTGCCAAAGATTGAGCAAGAACAACCAAAGAGCATTGAAGTGCCGATTGCTTGATGAAATATTCCAACCGGAACAATCAATTTTCATAGTATTTATTTGAGGTAATGTAAGATGGGTAAAACTATCGGTATCGACTTAGGAACCACCAACTCATGTGTGTCGGTGATGGAAAACGGTCAACCCGTTGTCATCGCGAACAGTGAAGGAACACGCACAACACCATCAGTTGTGGGTTTTACAAAGAGCGGTGAGCGTCTGGTTGGTCAACAAGCAAAAAGACAGGCAGTCACCAATCCAAAAAACACAGTGTATTCCGTAAAAAGATTCATGGGCCGTAGAATGGATGAAGTTGGTGAAGAAACCAAACTCGTTCCATATTCAGTAACAGCAGGTGATAATAATACAGCACAAGTTGACATTGATGGTCGCTTGTATTCACCACCGGAAGTTTCAGCAATGATTCTTCAAAAGATGAAGCAAACAGCGGAAGATTATCTAGGACAAAAAGTAACAGATGCTGTTATCACAGTTCCTGCATATTTCAATGATGCACAAAGACAAGCAACTAAAGATGCCGGTGAAATTGCCGGATTAAATGTGAAGCGTATCATCAATGAGCCAACTGCTGCAGCACTTGCATTTGGTTTGGATAAGAAAGACAAAAACATCACTGTTGCAGTCTATGACTTGGGTGGTGGAACTTTTGACATTTCCGTGCTTGAATTGGGTGATGGTGTATTCCAAGTGAAATCCACAAATGGCGATACACATCTTGGTGGTGACAACTTTGATTTACGCATTATTGATTTTCTTGCTGATGAATTCAAGAAACAAGAAAACATCGATTTGCGTACTGATCCAATGGCTTTGCAACGCTTGCGTGAAGCAGCTGAAAAAGCAAAGATTGAATTGTCGCAAATGTTACAAACAGAAATCAATCTCCCATTCATCACAGCAACAGCTGATGGTGCGAAGCACTTGAATTTAACAATCACCCGTGCAAAATTTGAATCACTTTGTTCCGATTTGTTTGATGCAACATTGCGTCCATGTGAACAAGCAATCAAAGATGCAAAAATCACCCCATCACAAATTGATGAAGTGATTTTGGTTGGAGGTTCAACACGTATTCCAAAGATTCAAGAACTCGTAAAATCATTCTTTGGTAAGGAGCCATCAAAAGGAGTGAATCCTGATGAAGTTGTTGCAATTGGTGCAGCAATTCAAGGTGGTGTTCTCGCGGGTGATGTGACTGATGTTCTCTTGCTCGATGTGACACCATTGACACTTGGCATTGAAACAATGGGTGGTGTATTGACACCGATGATCCCTGCGAATACTACAATTCCAACAAAGAAATCCGAAACATATTCAACTGCAACGGATAGTCAAACATCAGTGGAAATTCACATTCTTCAAGGTGAGCGTCCGATGGCACGCGACAATCGTTCGCTTGGTCGTTTCCATCTTGATGGTATTCCACCGGCACCAAGAGGCGTTCCACAAATTGAAGTGACTTTTGACATTGATGCAAATGGTATTCTTCATGTATCGGCAAAAGACAAAGCAACAAACAAAGAACAGAATATTCGTATCACTTCATCAAGCGGATTGGAAAAAGATGAAATCGAAAAGATGAAGCGTGAAGCACAAGAGCATGCGACTGAAGATAAAAAACGCAAAGAAGAAATCGAATTGCGCAATCAGGCAGATAATCTTGTGTATTCAACAGACAAACAATTGGCAGATCTTGGCGACAAGATCCCAGCAGATGCAAAAACAACTATTGAATCTGCAAAAGAGCGTCTAGCGGATGCAATCAAGAATAATGCATCTGATATTCGTCCAGCGATGGATGCACTCAATCAATTGTGGAGCGAAACATCCACAAAAATGTATGAGCAAGCAGGTGCTGAAGCACAAAGCGAAGGTCCACAAGATGCAACCGGAGATGCCGGTAATGTGGAAGAAGCAGATTATACCATCGTTGATGATAAGAATGAAGGCAAATAATCTCTAAAAAAGCAAAGAAAGGTATCGGTTTCATTTCCGATACCTTTTTTTGTGTATATCTCTTCCGATGCAGAATCAAGGAAAACAGTAGTTTTGCATAGGATGCTTTTCAATTTTAACCAGACATAGACAATGAGCGAACAAGACATATCAATTCCAGAAGCTTTTCTTCCCATTCTTGAGGCATTGATTTTTGCATCAGACGAGCCATTGAGTGAAAAGACAATCAATGAATTACTTGCAGATTCTGAATTTCAAGAATATGCACAAGCAGAAGTAATAAAGAATGCAATTGAACAAATTAATGATGACCTCTCACGATGTGCTCGTCCATATTCAATTGTAAAGGTTGCAGGTGGTTATCATTTTGTCACACGCTCTCAATTTGGGGTATATGTTCAAAAATTACTGAAGGCAAAATCTCGTAAGAGATTGTCACAAGCTGCTCTTGAAACATTGTCAATCGTTGCTTATAAGCAACCAGTAAGCAAACCTGACATTGAAGCTATACGAGGAGTGAATTCCGGTGAGATCATGAACTCTCTGCTTGATCGTGGCTTGGTCACCATCATTGGAAGAGCCGAAACTGCAGGAAGACCATTGTTATATGGAACAACATCAGAATTCCTGAGAATATTTGGTCTTGCAGCATTGGAAGATTTACCACGCATGAAAGAAATTGATGAGCTGATTGCATTACAGCCACAAAGTCTTGCAGCGGAATTGGGTTCTGCAGTAATTGAAGATGAAGAATTACCAGCTTTGCCTGAGTCAATGGATACTTCCAATGACTCTGATGTTCAAGCTGAAATCGAGAATATAGCAATAGAAGAAGAACACGAAATCGATACTGATGATGAATCAAATATCGAAGAGTGATTCTTAGATCAAGAAATTAAATCTGCCACAATTTTCCCGCTGCTCATAACTCCCGGTAATCCTGCTCCGGGATGTGTTCCTGCACCAACGATATACAAATTTGGAATATCCTCGGAAAGATTGTGAGGACGGAACCAAGCGGATTGCGTTAATATAGGTTCTACACCAAATGCATTTCCCAAATGAGAATTGAGTGTATCACGAAAATATGTTGGGGTCACATAATGCTCACTTACAATATGCTTGGATAAATCAGGCATATATCGTTCCTCAAGATATTTCACGATTCGATCTCGATATTCTGGACCCTTTACAGACCAATCAGTACCGGATTCAAGATGGGGAACGGGTGACAATACATACCAACAATCACAACCATCTGGGGCAAGTGATGGATCTGTTGCCGAAGGACGATGAAGATACAATGAAAAATCATCTGCTAGATGTTTTTTCTTAAAGATGTCTGTCACAAGTTCCTTATATCTAGGACCCATTAAAATTTCATGATGAGCGATGTCTTCATATTTTTTGTTTGTACCGAAATACATCACAAACAAACTCATTGAATAATGAAGGTTTTTCATACGAGTATCTGTATTTTTTTTGCGATACTTTGATGGTATCATCTTCATGTACATATTACCAACATCTGCATTGCTGATAACTATATCTGCATTCAGAATTTCTCCGGATGCTGTTTTAACACCGGTTGCACGTTTTGTAGTATCATCAATGATAATTTCTTTGATTTCGGTACCAAGTTGCATAGTACCACCAATATCTTTGAATACATTGACAAGTCCTTTCACCAATGCACCCATACCACCCATAGCAAACCAGACTCCCCATCTTTGTTCGAGTATGTGTATTAGTGCATAGATGGAAGTTGTTTGAAATGGATTGCCACCAACAAGTAATGGATGAAAACTAAACACTTGACGCAGTCTATAATCCTTGATATATTTCTGTACCATACCTGCAACAGATCGTTCTGATCGCAACATGATGAGGTCTGGCAATACCTTCAACATTGACCCGAATGTCGTAAATGGTTTATCTATCAAATCAAAACCAGCTTTGAAAATCTTTTCGGCATTTTTTATGAAACGGTGATATCCTTTTACATCTTTAGGATTCAATGCTTCAATCTGTTTCAAAATGGAATCTTTGTCACCATTGTAGCGAAAGACTGTGCCATCCTCAAAACGTACATTGTAAAATGGATCAATTGGAATGATGTTCACATAGTCATCGGTTTTCTTCCCCGCAATCTCAAATAATTCATGTATGAGCCATGGGGCGGTGATAATGGTTGGACCCGCATCAAACGTATACCCATCACGCTCGAACACATAGGCTCTTCCGCCTGGTTTGTCGAGTTTGTCTACGATTGTTACTTGATGACCTTTGGCTTGTAATCGTATGGCGGCACTTAGTCCACCAAAACCGCTTCCAATGACAATAATGTTCATATTCTGAATGGAGAAGATTTGGTAAAAATGTATGAAGTAGGTTAAACAAGCGGGAAAGTCGTTCCGGTTCCTTGACTTTTCAATGAATTATGGCTCAAATCCTTGAAAGTATGGCATATTCTATTGGTAAGGGAGCCGTCATTCCGTATTTTTGAGTAATTGTTCAATCCACAATGGCATTCATGTCCGCAAGCGACAACAAAACTATCCTCATTTCCGGAGGAGCAGGGTTTATCGGGAGTGCATTTGTCATGCACATGCTCTCTTCTCATCCCAATCTTCGCATCATCAATGTTGATGCCTTGACTTATGCCGGAAATCTAGAGAATCTGCAATCTTTGGAGCAGGAAGATAGACATGTCTTTGTACATGCCAAGATTCAAGATACAGAATTGATGCATAGTCTTTGCGAGCAATATGATGTCGAGGGCATGATCAATATTGCAGCGGAGTCACATGTTGATAGATCCATTCATGATGCATCTCCATTCATCGATACCAATGTTCAGGGTACATTATCACTCTTGACTGTAGCACGAAATCTCAAACTCAAGAAATATGTACAAGTTTCCACTGATGAAGTGTATGGCTCATTGGAATTGAATTCACAAGGAGTGTTCACAGAAGAAACACCATTGGCACCAAATTCGCCGTATTCTGCATCGAAAGCTTCTGCCGACATGTTCGTGAGAGCATTCCATCATACTCATGATGTGCCAACTGTCATAACGCGTTGTTCAAATAATTATGGTCCAAGACAATTTCCAGAAAAACTCATTCCACTCATGATTCTCAATGCAATGGAATCAAAACCTCTTCCTGTATACGGAGATGGAATGAATGTTCGTGATTGGATTCATGTTCAAGATCATTGCAATGCTATTTGGCTTGCTTATGAACATGGAAAACCGGGTGAAGTATATAATATTGGATCGGACAATGAATGGTCCAATCTTCATATTGTTCATTCCATTTTAGCATTACTTGGAAAATCAACGGATCTCATTCACTTTGTTCAAGATCGTCCCGGTCATGACAAACGCTATGCGATAGATGCATCAAAGGCAAAAAGAGAATTGCATTGGAAGCCTAACATATCATTTGAACAAGGTTTGCGTGAAACGATTCAATGGTATCAGGAACATCCTGAATGGTGTGAACATATTTTGAATGGACAATATCGAGACTATTATTCAAAGCAATATCAAAGAGAACGATAAATCATGGCAATGAAGAAAAAATCCTCGAGCAAGAATACAGTGGATGCTTTATATGCATCAATACAGAATCATTCGATCACTGTTGGTGTGATTGGACTCGGTTATGTCGGCTTGCCAATCGCCGTCGAATATGCGCATCTTGGAGTGCGTACAATCGGCTTTGATATCGATGATCAGAAAATTCGCACTTTGCAAAAGGGCGGAAATTATATCATGGATATAGATTCATCGCTGGTTGCTTCTGTAATAAAAGGGAAAACACTCGAAGCCACATCTGATTTTAACAAATTGGCTGAATGTGATGTAATCTATATTTGTGTTCCAACTCCATTTACGCCAAATAAAGATCCTGATATATCATATATCATTCATTCCGCAGAAGCTGTTGCCAACACTTTGCGTAAAGGTCAGCTCATCATTTTAAAGAGCACGACATTTCCAGGAACAACAACAAAATATGTTCAGCCAATATTGGAAAAGTCAGGTCTGAAACTTGGCAAAGAGTATTTCCTTGCATTTTCTCCAGAAAGAATCGATCCTGGCAATCAAACATGGAATACAAGCAATACACCAATTGTGGCAGGTGGTGTGACAAATGCTTGTACTACACTTGCATGCGCTGCACATGGAATCATCGTAAGCAAAGTGATTCCGGTTTCTTCGCCATCCGTGGCAGAAATGGAAAAGCTACTTGAGAATATTTTCCGTAGCGTCAATATTGCACTTGTAAATGAACTTGCTCAATTATGTGATCGCATAGGTGTGAATATTTGGGAAGTTGTGGAAGCTGCAGCGACAAAGCCATTTGGCTTCATGCCATTTTTCCCTGGACCCGGTATTGGTGGACATTGCATTTTGATCGATCCATATTATCTCTCATGGATGGCGCGTGAATATGATTTTGAAACCAATTTCATCACTCTCGCAGCTGAGGTAAATGAATCAATGCCATTCTATGTTCGAAGCATGATTGAGCGCGAAGTTGCAAAACAACCAATTACACTTGCAAAAGCAAAAGTATTGATGCTTGGCATGGCATTCAAAAAAGATGTTGACGATTTACGACATTCTCCTGCACTCAAAGTGATGGAATTGCTGATGCAAGATGGTTTCAAAAATGTGACATATCATGATCCATATATTCCAGCTGTTGATGTGCATGGAACAATGATGAAATCACAAGGCAATCTATCACCAGCAATGTTGAAAAAGTATGATATCGTTGTCATTACAACAGATCATACATGTTTTGATTATTCAATGATAGTAAAGAATGCAAAAGTTGTGATTGACACACGCAATGCAACAAAGAAGATTCGCGGTTCGAAAAAGAATGTCGTGCTATTGGGTAGCGGAATGTGAGTAAACCAATTCGCATAGTATCTGTTGTTGGTGCCAGACCAAATTTTATGAAGGTTGCTCCAATACACCGTGCATTTAAGCAATATGCGCCTGAGTATGAGCATCATATCGTACATACCGGACAGCATTATGATGCAGCGATGAGTGATGCATTTTTTCAAGATCTCGAAATGCCTACTCCGACTGTGTTTCTTGGTATTGGTAGTGGATCACATGCAGAACAGACAGCTAAAGTGATGATTGCATTCGAGCAAACGTGCTTGGAACTAAAGCCAGATCTTGTGATTGTCGTTGGTGATGTGAATTCCACTATTGCATGCGCACTTGTTGCAGTAAAAATGGGAATAAAAACAGCACATGTTGAAGCAGGTTTGAGAAGCTATGATCGATCCATGCCGGAAGAAATCAATCGTATTGCAACTGATGCAATTTGCGATTATTGGTTTACGACTGAAGAATCCGGAAATAGAATTCTCAAAGAATCAGGATTTCCAGAGAAGCATATCTTTTTTGTTGGTAATACAATGATTGACTCACTTCACTTTGCATTGTCGAAAGCTGAACAATCTACCGTATTACAAGAATTGGATTTGAAGAAAGGTGCATATGGTCTTGTCACAATGCATAGACCATCCAATGTTGATGATCCAGTTCAATTACAATCCTTGCTTGAAATACTTGCGAAGATATCATCCGAAAGAGCAATTGTCTTTCCAATGCATCCTCGTACCAGTACAAAAATTCGTGAATATGGATTTGCAGACATTATTCGATCGGGTAAACAATTAGTCATTACACATCCAAAAGGCTATATCGATTTTTTGGCACTCATGAAGGATGCTGATTTTGTGCTGACTGATTCCGGCGGAATTCAAGAAGAAACAACGGTGCTTGGTATTCCATGCATCACGGCAAGAACAACGACCGAACGACCTGTCACCGTGGAAATGGGTACGAATATTCTCATTCAACCAAATCCACAAGCAATATCAACGGCATTGCATGATATCGTGCATTTGCCAAGAAAACAAGGTGCTATACCACCATTATGGGATGGAAAGGCAGCAGAACGCATAGCAGAAATACTTGTGACACAATGCATCAAGGCACAATGAATCACTCAATTAAACTGATCAGATTACTCTGTGGAATCTTGTTCATCATCAATGCAATGATGTCAAGCATATCATTGCAAGCACAATTGATGGGATCTTCCAGCGATTTTGACATGACGAAGCTGATGCAAACATCAACACCCCCGGGTGCAGATTTATTGAAAGCAGAATTATTGCCTTCAGATAATATCGTTGATGCCGAGCATTATCGCTTAGGACCAGGTGATGTATTGTCAATACAAACATTATCCGGAAATGCAACAGAGCAATATGTTTCCATCACACCGGAAAATTCTGTTCTAGTTCCTCGCATTGGAGAATTATCTCTAAAACATGCAACATTGGCACAAGCAAAAACAGCTATCATCGACATGATGAAACAGCGCAATCCAAATGCAACAGTAACGGTGATGCTACGAAAATGCAGATCACTCTATGTGAGCATTCGTGGCAATGTTCGATATCCGGGCACATATGCAATACCAGCATCAATGCGAGTATCAACTGTGATTCGTCTTGCCAATCAACCTCCCAAATCGCCTTCTCAACCAAATGCAGGAACATCGCAATCTGCAATGGAAAGTGCCAAAGAATTAACCGTGATTGAAGCGCGTCGTTCAGCAATGCGTGGTGGTACATTGACAGGCAATGAAGAATTACCTTCTTTCGTTTCAAGAAATATTACAGTTCTTCACGCAGATGGAACATCATCGAATGCTGATTTAGAAAAAGCTCTTGCGCTTTCAACAGTGACCGATGATCCAACACTTCGAGAAGGAGATCAGGTGTTTGTTCCATTTGATCAAGGCTTGACATCAGCGATTGCAATTGCCGGATCAGTCATTAGACCAATTAGCATTGCATATAAAAAAGGCGATAAAGCATCCATGTTACTCAAACTTGCATATGGATTGACAGATGATGCGGATCCATCAAATATTCAACTCAAGCAAGGTGATGCACTCTCAACATTATCCCTCAAAGATGAACAGTTTACTGAAGATGTAGAGTTAATGCCTGGTGCGGTTATTGTTGTTGGAAAAAAACAATTTGCCGTGAAAGGTGCATCGACAGGAGTTGTTGAAGTAACCGGTTCGGTGACGAAGCCCGGTGCATATACAATGGTTCAAGGACAAACCAGATTAAAAGACATCATCGAACAAGCCGGTGGCTTTACTGAGAAAGCATATTTGCCTTTGGCCTATATCGTGAGAAAAGAACAACAAGCTCCTGCTTCCAATGAACCACGCTATCGCGCAATCATGGGTATGCAGTACACCGATCTCACCGCTGAAGATACAACTCGATATCTCATGCATACCATGTTTAGACAGCCAACTGTTGCATGCGATATACAAAAAGCATTCAATGGCTCAGAAGAAGATAATGTCATTCTTGAATCAGGTGATATCATTGTGATTCCAGAAAATCCAAAGAGAGTATATGTTTATGGTCAGGTGAATAATCCCGGCTATGTGACATTCGAGCCGGGCAAAACAATGCAATGGTATATTGAAAGAGCGGGAGGTTATGCAAGTGGTGCTGAAAAAGAATTGACACGCATCATAAAAGGTCGTTCACATGTGTGGATCAAAGGCACAGACAAAAATGTTATTGTTGAATCCGGTGATGAAATATATTGTCCACCACCTACCTATCGTCCTCCTGGATACGAATATCAATATTACACTTTCCTCATCACTGCTATTGGTGGATTGGTGGGAATTCTGAATGTTGTGTACTGGGCATTCTTGCGATAATGAATACTTGCTTTTCACATAGAATTATTGTGAGTAAAAAGATCATGTTTTTCTTCATGATCTTTTTTGTCATGATTTCTCCTGCATTTGCACAAGTGGAACATCTTCCAATCATTCATCCTGTCTATCAATTTCTTGAACATTGTGAGGCAAAAGGGTTATTGCCGCATTATTCACTCTCTGCACTCCCATTACAAAGAGGTGAAGTACAGAAAGCATTGCGGATTATTCGCAAAGCAGAACAAGAATTAAGTGAAGATGAACGCGGCGTACTAACTCATTTCGAATCTGAATTATTGCAAGAACGAAGAATCAATGCAACTGTATGTGAAAGTACTGTGCCGGTTATTGATTCAAAGCCATTCTTTTTTGACGGATTAGTTTCAAACCATGAAAAAGCAATTTATCTTCAGCAAGATTCTTTGGTTACGCTCTTTACAACACCATTATTATCTATTGAAACTTCGCATCGATTTGACTCATCATCAGCATCAATGCTAACAGGTCAGGCAGGACTTCGCATGCATGGAACATTGCGTGGGAATGTTGGATTCTTTTTTCAAATGACTAATGGTGCCTTGCTCTCAGGTGATCGATCACTCGCATTGGATGATCCACGATTAAGACAAAATGTAAAGTTTGCTGTGTATAATAGTGATTTCGATTTTACTGAATCACATGTTCGTTATGACAATGATTGGTTTTATGCAAGCATAGGTCGTGAAACGAGAACACTCGGAGCAGGTTTTAATCATCATCAATTTGTAGGAAAAAATGCTCCACCATTGGATGCTTTGATGATTGGTGCAAGAAGCAAGACATTTGAATATCGATATACACATGCATCGCTTTTATCACTTCCACAAGATGCTAGCGGACAAATCATTCTTCCTGGTCAAATAAATTCCACAGGTTCTGACAAATTCATGCCTGCTAAAACACTTGTCATGCATAGAGCGCATATCTCAACCCACTTTCTTTTTTGAAGTCTGTAGAACATTCACTTCGTGATCGGGACAATAGCGCGATGGGCTTTGATGTTTCCATCCGACCAATGAAACAGTTGATAGTCAAAGGAGCATATTTACTTGATGATCTGATCTTCTCAAAGATCGGATCAGATTATTGGTCAAATAAATCTGCTTTCTCAGTGGGAGCTATGTATGCGTTGTCTGCAATGAACATATCACTTGAATATGCTCGCGTACAACCATATACCTATTCGCATTTCAATGTGCAGAATTCAATGACAAATGATGGCGCACTCATCACCGGATCACTCAGACCAAATTCAGATGAACTGTCATTAGGTGCATCTATCTTTCATGGACATCGTTATCCAATTCGGATACTTATAGCATATCAAAGACATGGGGCAAATGAACTTGCTACTATCAATGGGAAAGACACAATACTGGTGAATCATGGTGGAAATCCTTTACAGGCAAAAAGACCGAATGATTCTGAACTTGCTCCTTTTCTTGGTGGAGTATTGGAGGAATCATTGAGGGCTCAAATCACAGGTGGATTTGAATTGATTCGTGGATTCAATGTGCAGGGTTTATATGGTTTGCGTTCACAAGCAGGTACATTGACACATTATGTGCAGGCCTCACTGCGTTTCGAAGATTTTTGAGGCATATCTTCATGACCATGCTGCTTGTTTTCTCGATTATCTTTCTGTTGTTGATTGTCTACCCTTATGCATTCTATCCAATGCTCTTGAAGTTATTGGTGAAAATCAGAAAACATACATTGTATTCATTGGATAAGCTGCAAGTCAATGAAGAAGATCTCCCAACGATAACAGTGTTGATTGCTGCCTACAATGAAGCTGATTATATAGAACAAGCAATACACAATATTTATGAGCAACACTATCCTCATTGTGCAGTGCATGTTGGAAGCGATGGATCTACGGATCAAACCGTGAACATTGTGCGAAAGCTTCAACTGCAATATCCCAGCTTGCACATTCATGACCTAACTCGTAGAGGGAAGAATGCAATCAATGAATATTTGATTGCTCATTCAGAATCAGAAGTAATTGTTCATTTGGATGCTGATGTGAGACTTGAATCCGGTGCATTACATTCAATGTGCTCGAGATTCATAGATCAAGAAATTGGTGCTGTGATTGGAACCTCGATAGATGCACCAATGAATAATTCACTGCATGATCATGCCGCTGAACATTCTGTCTATAGATCTTTGGAATTTCAAACGCGATCCATGGAATCGCAATTGGCTTCAACAGTTACAAGTTTGGGTCACTGTTATGCATTGCGAAGAATACACTCAAAACCATTACCCAATGAAAAAGTCTGCGATGATTATATGCCAATATTGAATGTACTTCTTGCGCATAAAAGAGTAATTGCAGATCCTTATGCCTGTGCCTTCGAAATTCGCACTTCACCACCCGGTATGGAATTTAAACAAGCGAAACGTTTTGCCGCTTGTGGAATGGCTTCAGTCGCAGAAGCAGAGGAATTGCTCATGCCGAGGAATGGACTCATAGCACTGTTCTTATGGTCGAGAAAAATGTTGAGATGGCTCATGCCATTCTTCTATCTCTTGGCAATGAGCACATCATTTCTTGCTTGGCATGAAGGTTCCATGATTGGAAAGATCATAGTACATTGTTTACTTGGAGTATTGATACTATCCATTCCAGGTTTTTTGGGAATGAGAATAATGCCTATGCGTCAAGCATGTATTTTTGTACGATTGCAAATGAGTTTGCTTGGAGCATGGATTCATGTGTTGAGAAGCAATACATCATCGACATGGGAACATAGTTAAATAAGCATGAAATCAGACAATCACATATCACTACATAAACGCATTCGAGATTTCGTCGCAAAATCAACCCCGGCGATTTTTCAAGTGTGTGGAGATATCATAGCAATAGCATCTGCATTGCCAGTATTTCTTTTTTTGGGATTTGTTACTGGTTTCTATACAACCACATTGCCACTCTCTGATGAAACCACATTGCAAACACTTGTTTTAAGTGTGATGCCATTATTGGTTTTTTACTGGATGATGTTATTCTGGCTTTCCGGACTCTATCGCAATTGGTTTGTGCGCTCTCCTTTCACAGAAATGTTCACAGTTATAAGAGCCGTAACATTTGGTAGTATCTTGATATTTCTGGGGATACTTTTCACAAGTGCAAATTTCCGTGGCTTCAGATTGAAGATCGTACTCTATGCATTCATTCTGACGATTCTGGTTGTATTGATACGGGTGTTTGGACGTATGCTTCAGCGATTTCTTCGCAGAAAAGGAATCATTAAAGTTCCTACCATTTTCATGGGTGCTCCTGATGCATTGCTAGAAATGTATACTATCATCCAAGAAAATCCATCTTGGGGTTATACTGTACAAGGTGTCGTATTGAGAAATCAGCAGGACTTTGAAAGGTGGACTGCAATAGCTCAACAAGAAGCATCTTCGATTCCAATACTTGGAAATGTTTCGAATATCAATGAAATCGTCTTGAAAGAACGCCCAACAGATCTCGTGGTGATGATGGATGGACTTGATCATCGATGGATGATAGATCTTGTCATGGAATGTCGTGAGCTAGGCATTGGTGTTAAAATTCAACCCGACTTATATGAATTCTTCACCGGTCAGGCACGTTTGCTTGCAATACATGGCATGCCATTGATTGATATCAATCCCGAGCTCATGAAAAATTGGGAGCGATTTGTGAAAAGAGCAATTGATATAGTGCTCAGTGCATGTGTATTGATTCTTGGATTTCCATTCTTGTTGATGACAGCATTGCTTGTTCGATTAGATTCAAAAGGTCCCGTAATTTTCAAGCAAACAAGAGTAGGAAAAAATGGAAGAGTATTTACGATGTTCAAATTCAGATCAATGGTTGTTGATGCCGAAGCGGGCGGACAAAAATGGGCAGTCGTAAATGATCCTCGTGTCACACGCATTGGGAGATTTTTGCGTAAATCACATCTCGATGAAATGCCGCAATTTTGGAATGTTCTCAAAGGAGAGATGAGTCTTGTAGGTCCAAGACCCGAGATGCCATTCTTCGTAGATAAATTCAAAAAAGAATTGCCTTATTATACAAGACGCCTTGTGATTCGTCCGGGTCTTACAGGTTGGAATCAAATTCA
Source organism: Bacteroidota bacterium (assembly GCA_009919265.1). GTDB lineage: Bacteria > Bacteroidota > Ignavibacteria > Kapaibacteriales > UBA961 > UBA961. The sequence goes on from RGCF01000001.1 coordinate 40,225, forward strand.
TTACAGAAATTATCAAGAATCTATTGAGGAAATCACCAATCGCCTCAAACATGATTTTTACTATATTGAAAATATGTCTTTGCAACTTGACATTGAAATCATCATTCGTACGGTGATTAGAGTGTTTAAAGGGCATGGTCAGGCATAAGGGATTACTCATGAAAGCAATTGTCATCATACCCACCTACAATGAACTCGATAATATCGACAATATCATAACGGCAGTCTTGCATGCTGCCGATGTGCATATCATGATTGTTGATGATAATTCTCCGGATGGCACGAGTGATCGTGTTACAGAAAGAATGAAAACTGACAGCCGCATTCATTTATTAAAGCGTCCCGGAAAGATGGGTTTAGGGACTGCATATTGCGAGGGCTTTGCAAAAGCACTTGGAATGGGATATGAAGTGATTATGGAAATGGATGCAGATTTTTCACATGATCCTCAGGATATTCCACGATTCCTCAAAGAGATTGAAGTCAATGATTTGGTGATTGGCTCGCGATATTCAAATGGTGTGAATGTTGTCAACTGGCCTCTCCGCCGTTTGATTTTGAGTTATGGTGCCAATGTGTATACACGCATCATCACGGGGATGCCGGTAAAAGATGCAACAGGCGGGTTCAAATGTTTTCGTGCATCAATGCTGAGTACCATTGATTTGAATGATATTCATTCGAATGGATATGCATTTCAGATTGAAATGAATTATCGTTTATGGAAAGCTGGCGCACGCATCAAAGAGATTCCAATTGTTTTTATCGATCGAAGATCTGGCGTTTCGAAAATGAGTAAGAACATCGTCTATGAAGCAGCATTTCTCGTGTGGAAATTACAATTCATGTGGTTATTTGGAAAAATCAAAACCAAGAATCAATAATTCGATTCATCTCTCCATCGAACAATCTTCCAATTATCATTTGAGCTTGGCCTTTTCAATTGCAAATTTACTCTACCCTGAACTCTCACTATATCTTGTGGGTTAAATGTGATCGTGAGATTAAATCCCCGTGCAATGTCAAGACTTGTGCTATCACCCGTTGAAATCACAATGTCATTCCAAATCAAATCGAGATTTTGTGCCGCATTGAATAATCCGGAAGTGGTAAACATTTCCTGATCTCTTCCCCAAGTTCCATCCACGCCAGTCTCATAATTTCGATAAATGAAAATGAATTTCGGATCGAGCAATCTACCATAGGCCAATGTATCTTTATACATGTAAGCGCTACGAAAATTCTGAAAGATCCCATCAACTGTTTTCTGATCTGCAAATACAGTTTCACCAAGGGGAGTATCCGATAGCTTGGGAGCAAATGGATTCGTACAGGACGAACACATCATGACCGCAAATACTATACAAAGAAAAGGATATGTAATCTTTTGATGGAACATGCAGATGAAAGACGATGTTTATTCATGCGATTGCGATAAATTAGCAAGAAATCATTGAATCAAACTCATGGATTTCACTTTGTGATTAAAGCTAAACATTCTCCATTGTGGCGCACAGTATTGGGATGGTATTTTTCCCGTTCAATGCGTAAGGCATTTCATGCATGCCGTGTGAAAGGAGAAGTCCATTTAAAACCATGGAGGATTGATGCTCAATCTCCCTCAGATGCAATTCCATTAATCGTTTACTGTTCTCATGGCGGTTGGTGGGATGCAGGTTTTGCAATTGCAATGACCAATGCACATTTTAATGTTGAGTCCTATGGCATGATGGAAGAGCAACAATTAACAAAGTATCGCTTCTTCACTAATATCGGAATGTTTTCCGTGCATCGCAGCAATCCGCGCTCAGCTGTGAAGTCCATTCACTATGCAGTGGATCTCATGAAAAATACGCGAAATGTTCTCTGGATGTTTCCTCAAGGAGAATTGGTTCATCAAGAGATTCGACCTATTCAAACATTTGCTGGAATGAGTAATCTTGTTGAATTGCTTGGAGAAGTTTGGTGCATGCCTGCAGCTATGCGTTATGATTTCCTTAAAGAACAACAACCAGAAGCATGGCTTTCCATGGGAGAACCGGAATTACTTCGTTCAACAATGTATTCCAATAAACAAGACCTAACCAATCACATTGCATCTAGGCTTACCGCTCTCATGGATGAATTACGAGATGATATCATGCATGATCGAACAGAAGGGTATACAACTGTCTTGAAGGGCAAGACATCGGTCGAGAAACGCTGGGATGCTGCAAGAGGCATGAAATAAAGCCATAATACTCACTTTTTTCCTTGCCTTTCACACATTCAAGGCCTATGTTTGTGTCATGCAAGCCATGAAATACATAGCAATCCTATTCCTCGCAACAGCAAGCATCATTGCCGCTGAAGTTGCATTCGATCAAATGTCTGCAAAGTCAGATGGAAAAGTCATTACTGTCGAATGGCGTCCAACCATCGAGAAAGGAATACGCAATTATGAATTGGAGCGTGCATCTTCAGGTGAAGGGTTTCATTCAATTGCAGTCATTGAGCCAAAAGGTGCGCAAAGCACCTATCGCTACATTGATGAAAATGCATTGATGAAGGGTGGCAACAATGAGCGGATTTTGGGGAAGATTTATTCATATAGAATCAAAGTGATTGCATATGACAATTCCGCTTCCTATTCAAATATTGTGAGTGTCAGTCATAGCGTCAGCGGCATTCGTCGCACTTGGGGTATGATCAAAGAAATGTTCCGTTGACATGATTTCAATCCATCGCTTTTATTCTATGCACATTGCTTTGCTTTTTGCATGTTTTATCTTACCACTGAACATGTATGCGGATAAATGCGGTACATTTAGTGATCCCTTCAAATCAAGACAGCAAGCCATTAGTAAGGGAGACCGCATTCTTGCGCCAGTTTTGCCTTATTATATACTCTCTCCAAAAAAACATTTCAAGATTCATTATTCAAAGCTTGGGGAAGGCGCAATTGATTCCAAAGACAATAACAATAATGCTATCCCGGATTTTGTAGAAGATGCTGCTGCTGCATTTGAATATGCATATGCGATTGAAGTTGATTCCATGGGATTTCCTCCTCCACCGAATAATGGAGAAAATGGTGCTGCACCATATGATGTGTATATCATTGAGTTTGCAACAAGAGGTTTTTATGGATTGACTACACCATATGATGCATTGCCGAATTCAACATCTAAGCATGCATATTCATTAACCTATATTGAAATCGACAATAATTTCAGTCCAGACGATAAGAATGGTTCGGGAAATCAATCTTTCAATACCTTTGGTATGGATGCATTGAAGATTACAGCCGTTCACGAATTCCACCATGCTATCCAATTCGCCAATTATGGAATAAATGATCAACTATATGATGTGTCATTTTATGAGCTATTCTCAACCTGGTTGGAATTTCATGTCTTTCCTGACATCAAAGATTATCATTTCTATGTTCGAGATTTTTTCCTTGAGCCAAAGCTGAATCGTTTTGGTCAGCGATATGCTCAGGAAATAAGCACAGGATATGCAAATGCATTGTTTCTTGAATATTTGCATGATAGAGTAGGTATTGCACCCTTGATCAACACTTGGCAAGAAATAGGGCGGAAAACATATGCCTATCATGCTCTGGAAATGGCTCTAGAAAACAATTCCACGCCATTGCATGAACTTTGGTGCGGGTATCAGGATCGCGTGTTTCTCACCGGAAAACGGGCATATAATAAAGATATCAGCGAAACATTTCGTGATGCCAAGTTTTTTCCGGAATTGAAAGGAAAGATTGATTCCGTGTATACACAAGGATTATTTACCGGTAGCGTATATCCCTATGAAATTAGCTTGAATTCTTGCATCCTTCGGTCTGAATTTTCCGAGATCGCCGACACAGCCCATATAGTCATTTCGATGGCTTATAAAGACAGCTTCAAGAGTATTGGGTCTCAAAACCTTGATTATACCATCATCATCGATAGGGATGCAAATAAAACCCCGATAGGTTTTAGTGGGTATTATGCTGATATCAATACCAATTCCATACCGGCTTGTTCATTGATTCACCTCTCAAATGGGAAATACTCCTTTCCAGGTTCAGGGATATATCCAAATCCATTGATACTGCATGACCATAAAGCCATTCATTTTCCAGTCCCAATACTGTCTTTAGCCGGAGAGACCGTCGAATTAAAGATATTCACTCCATCCGGAATGCCTGTCACATCAAAGCAGTTGCCAGTTATTATCGATTATAGCAATTCATCATCAGTATACAATCTACTCATGGTCAAATTGGACGAAATCCTTGATTTTAAGCCGGGTGTATACATTTTCACCGTTGCCAATCCTCTTCATTCCATGACAGTTTCGGGTAAATTCACCGTTAAGCCTTAAACCCCTTCACTTCTCCACAATCTCTCCACAATGTTCTGTGGAAAAGACCGCAAAAGACTCAAATATTGATAGTTACGGCAAGTTTCAAATCAATGTGGAAAATGCCGTAAAATTCTAAAAATCAGTGATTTAATTTTGCTGATTGCCCCTTTTCCCGTAAATTTGTAGTCTTCGCTTTGCGCGAAGAACCGTTCATTTTGACTAAGTAAATATCTTCATAACTATTCTATTGCGGTAGGATTAGACAGCTATGTCAGACATATCAAAAGTTAGGAATATTGGTATTTCTGCCCACATTGACTCGGGCAAGACCACGCTCAGCGAGCGCATTTTGTTCTATACAGGTAAGATCCACAAGATCGAGGAAGTGAGAGGAAAATCGGGTGTAGGTGCCACGATGGACTCCATGGATCTCGAGAGAGAAAAGGGGATTACCATTCAGTCTGCAGCTACTTACTGCACATGGGGTGATTATGAGATCAATTTGATTGATACTCCTGGTCACGTTGACTTCACCGTTGAGGTTGAGAGAGCATTGCGTGTTCTTGATGGAGCGGTATTGGTACTTTGTGGTGTAGCCGGTGTGCAGAGTCAGTCGATCACCGTAGATCGTCAGATGAGAAGATACAATGTTCCAAGACTTGCATTCGTGAACAAGATTGACCGTTCTGGATCAAATCCCGATCGTGTTGCGGAGCAATTGCGTGAGAAGTTAAATCATCGTCCTGTTGTGATGACATTCCCCATGGGATTGGAAGATAGATTTGCAGGAGTGATTGATTTGCTCCACATGAAGGCAGTGTTCTTTGATGGTGACAATGGAGAAAATATTCGCAAGGAAGATATTCCTGCAGAATATGTTGAAGAAGCAAAGAAGCGTCGTCATGCAATGGTTGAAGCATTGTCTGATTTTGATGATGCAATTGCAGAAAAGTTTTTGATGGAAGAAGAAGTCACTGCAGAGGAATTGATTCCGATCATTCGTCGTGAGACAATCAACTTGAGCATTACTCCTTTGTATTGCGGTTCAGCGATGAAGAACAAAGGTGTTCAAGTATTATTGGATGCAGTTGGAATGTTCTTGCCTGCACCAAAAGATGTGAAGAATGAAGGTTTGGATCAGGACAAGAATGAAGCAAAAGTTGAATTGATTGCTGATAGGGCAAAACCATTTGTGGGCTTGGCTTTCAAGCTTGAGGATGGTCGCTTTGGTCAGCTTACATATATGCGTATTTATCAAGGTGGCGTGAAGAAGGGTGATATGATCACCAATATGTCCAATGGTAAGCGCGTGAAAGTTCCAAGACTTGTTCGTATGCATGCTGATGAAATGCATGACATTGATGAAGTAGGTCCAGGACAAATCGTTGCGATGTTTGGTATTGATTGTGCATCCGGTGATACATTCACAGATGGAAACATGAACATTACGATGACATCCATGTTTGTTCCGGAGCCTGTTATTGAGCTTGCTGTGAGTCCGAAAGAAAAATCAGGCCAGGTAAATTTCTCCAAAGCATTGAATCGTTTTACCAAAGAAGATCCAACATTCCGAGTATATCGTGATGAAGAAAGTGGTGAGACAATCATCAAGGGTATGGGCGAATTGCATCTTGAAATTTACATCGAGCGTATCAAGCGTGAATACAATTGCGAAGTGAATGTTGGAAGACCTAAAGTTGCTTTCCGCGAAGCGATTACTTCAAATTCAGATTTCAATTACACACATAAAAAACAAACAGGTGGATCAGGACAATTTGCGCGTGTTGCAGGTTTCCTCGAGCCATTGCCAACAGATGCTGTTGAGACATATGAATTCGTTGATGATATCGTAGGTGGTGTCATTCCTCGTGAATATATCCCTGCTTGCGACAAAGGATTCCGTGATGCAATCGTTGAGGGTTCATTGATTGGTCAGCCGGTTGTTGGTGTTCGTGTAACTATCAATGATGGTGCTGATCACCCGGTTGACTCTTCAGAGATGGCATTTAAAGTTGCTTCAATTGCGGCATTCCGTGAAGCATACATGAAAGCAAAGCCTGTTATTCTTGAGCCAATCATGAAATTGGAAGTCAGCGCACCTGAAGAATTCCAAGGTGTTGCGATCGGTCAAATCAATCAGCGTCGTGGTGTTATTGTAGGGGCTACAATGGATGCCGGTTATGTGGTTGTTGAAGCCGATGTGCCATTGAGCGAGATGTTTGGTTATTCAACCGATTTGCGCTCTGTAACCCAAGGAAAAGGCGAGTTTTCAATGGAATTCTTGCGTTATGCCCAGGTTCCAAAGAATGTACAAGACGAAATGGTTAAAGCCCATCAGCAGAAGCGTGCTGAGGGCAGATAAAAAATAAATTTTGGCGGTTATCAACATTTTATGTAGTTTTGCAAGCTCTGTCGGAAGCGCTTAACGGCACCGACATTGGCTTAAAAACGAAGTTTGTAAGGAATATATTCGTGCCTACGATTAGTCAACTTGTTAGAAAAGGTCGTAAAAAGTTGGTGGAGAAGAGTAAATCTCCAGCACTTGCCAGTTGCCCTCAGCGCCGTGGAGTTTGTACTCGTGTATATACAACTACACCGAAGAAGCCGAATTCTGCATTGCGTAAAGTGGCGAAGGTTCGATTGACAAATCAATTTGAAGTGATTGCATATATCCCGGGTGAAGGTCACAATCTTCAAGAGCACTCGATCGTATTGATTCGCGGTGGTCGTGTGAAGGATCTTCCTGGTGTTCGTTATCACATTGTTCGTGGCGCGGCTGATACACAAGGTGTGAAGGATCGCATGCAATCTCGTTCTAAGTATGGAGCGAAGCGTCCTAAGCCGGCAGGTAGTAAATAATTGAGAATCGATTAAGCCAGAGAAAGATATATGAGAAAGAAAAGAGCAGAGAAACGATATGCAATACCCGACCCACGTTTTAATGACGTGATGGTATCACGATTCATCAATAAAGTGATGATTCAGGGTAAGAAGAATACTGCGCGTAATTTGGTCTACAATGCTTTTGATATCATTGCAGATAAGATGAAGCAAGATCCAATTGAAGTATTTCGTAAAGCATTGAGTAATGTTTCTCCTGCGATTGAAGTTCGTTCACGCCGTGTTGGTGGTGCTACATATCAAGTACCTGTAGAAGTACGCGAAGAGCGTCGTATTGCGCTTGCCATTCGTTGGCTCAAGTTATATGCGTCTGAGCGTCGTGACAAATCAATGGCTTCTCGTCTTGCATCTGAATTGATGGCAGCGGCGAATGGTGAAGGTTCATCAGTAAAGAAGCGTGATGATGTGCATAGAATGGCTGAGGCAAACAAAGCATTTGCACATTTCAAATGGTAAAAAATAGTATTCGTTCTTTGTCAATTTAACCCTGGTAGCGCTGTAAACTATGTCGCGCACAATTGAGCTGGATAAGTATAGAAATATAGGCATCATAGCTCACATTGATGCAGGCAAGACGACAACTACCGAGCGTATTCTCTTTTATTCCGGTTCTCTCCACAAGATGGGAGAAGTTCATGAGGGCACAGCATTCATGGACTATATGGATCAGGAGCGAGAAAGAGGTATCACTATAACATCTGCTGCAACAACATGCTATTGGCATGATCATCAGATCAATATTATTGATACGCCCGGTCATGTTGATTTTACGGCGGAAGTGCAAAGATCTTTGAGGGTGCTTGATGGTGCAGTTGCCGTGTTTTGTGCGGTAGCTGGAGTTGAGCCCCAATCAGAGACAGTTTGGAGACAGGCGGATCAATTTGGAGTACCAAGGATTGTTTACATCAATAAGATGGACAGAATTGGTGCTGATTTTGAAAAAGCAGTTGAGTCGATTCGCGAGATTTTGGGAGCGAGACCCGTTCCAATTTTCATACCTGTTGGAAGTGCCGATGAATTCAGCGGCATTATTGATCTCATCACAATGAAGTATATACATTTCACGAGTGATGCACAGGATCTCAACAATTTTGAAGAGAGAGAAATCCCGGAAGCGATGCAGGCACAAGCAAATGATGCGAGAGCATTATTAATTGAGTCGATTGCAGAAACCAATGATGCTTTACTTGAAAAGTATTTTGGTGGAGAAGAAATTTCAGAAGACGAATTGATTGCTTCGATTAGAGCAGCTGTGATATCCTCCACATTCTTGCCTGTATGTTGTGGTTCTTCATTTAAGAACAAAGGTGTACAGCAAGTGTTGGATTCGGTGACGAGATATTTACCATCTCCGATTGACAGAGGAATTGTGAAAGGATTTGATCCTGAGCATCCTGAAAAAGTCATTGAGAGAAAGCCATCTTCGGCCGAACCATTTTCTGCTCTTGCATTTAAAGTGTTGACGGATGTGTATGTAGGTCGATTGACATTCATACGAGTGTATTCGGGATCGTTAAAAGTTGGAGACATGATTTACAATGCTTCGATTGGAAAGCGAGAACGAGTGCAGAAAATTCTCAGAATGCAGGCAAATAAGCGTGATGAATTAACATCATGTGAGGCAGGAGAAATAGTTGCATTGCCCGGGTTGAAATTAACCAAGACCGGTGACACATTGTGTCATCAAGACAAACAAGTGCTCTTTGAAAAAATCAGTTTTCTTGAACCTGTGATCAATCAGTCGATTGAAGCAAAATCGACAGCAGATCAGGCAAAAATGTTAGATGCATTAGCCAGACTTGCAGATGAGGATCCAACATTTCAATTCAACAATGACCAAGATAGTGGTCAGATCATCATCAGTGGTGTTGGAGAATTGCATTTGGACATCGTGGTTGACAGACTCAAGCGTGAGTTCGGTGTTGCAACGAGAGTTGGCAAGCCGCAGGTTGCCTACAGAGAAACGATTCTTGGATCATCGACGAGTGAAGTCGAATTCGATAAACAGATAGGAACCAAGAATCAATATGCGAAGGTGTCCGTAGCATTGCGGCCATCTGATTCAGGAGCTGGCAATATTGTATTGCTTGGCGAGAATCTTCCGAAGATGCCTGCTGTATTGCTTGAAGCATTGCAGTCCAGTGCAAAGGAATCACTAAGTGTAGGACCAATAGCCGGATATCCTATCGTGGATATCACAGTTGAAATAACTGATGTCGGCATTCGAGAAGGAGAGACAACTGATATAGCTTGCAAGGTTGCGGTTGCAAATGCAGTAAGAGAAGCCATTGGATTGGCTCAGCCAACATTGTTGGAACCTGTATTCGCAGTAGAAGCAATAGCTCCGATGGAATATGTTGGCGAAGTGATAGCCGATTTAAATTCTAGAAGAGGCAAGATTGAAGAGATTACGCAAAAGGGTAGCTCGCAGGGAGTGAGAGCTTCTGTGCCATTGAGTGAAATGTTTGGTTATGTGACCAAGCTTCGATCCATGACACAAGGCAGAGGATCTTATACAATGATCTTCTCACACTACGAGCCTACGACGCTGAAGCAGTATTAAACAGCATAGCGACAGTAATTTTTCATAACATATAGTTTTCACGATTAGGTGCACTATGGCAAAAGAGAAATTTGAAAGGTCGAAGCCGCACGTCAATATTGGCACAATTGGCCACGTTGACCATGGCAAAACAACGCTCACTGCAGCGATAACGATGGCATTGGCTAAGTCCGGTCTGTCTGCAAAGCGTTCGTATGATTCAATTGACAATGCTCCCGAAGAGAAGGCACGTGGAATCACCATCAATACCGCTCACGTGGAGTATGAAACAGCAAACCGTCACTATGCACATGTTGACTGTCCAGGTCACGCAGATTATGTGAAGAACATGATCACAGGTGCAGCTCAGATGGACGGTGCGATCCTTGTGGTTGCAGGTACAGACGGACCGATGCCTCAAACACGCGAGCATATTCTTCTTGCTCGTCAGGTTGGCGTTCCACGTATCGTTGTATTCATGAACAAAGTTGACATCGCAGATCCTGAATTGTTGGATCTCGTTGAGCTTGAAGTTCGTGAACTCCTCTCCAAGTATGAATTCCCAGGCGATGAAATTCCAATCATCAAAGGTTCTGCACTTCAAGGTCTTGATGCAGGTACTTCTGATTCAGTTCCTGTTGATGATGCTCGTTTGAAGCCTATCTATGATCTCATGGACGCTGTTGACAATTATATTCCAACACCGGTTCGTGATACAGATAAGCCATTCCTCATGCCAGTTGAAGATGTGTTCTCCATCACCGGTCGTGGTACAGTTGCGACAGGTCGTGTTGAGCGTGGTATCGTCAATGTGAACGAGGAAGTTGAATTGGTAGGTTTTGGTCTTCAGAAGAAAACCACAGTAACCGGTATTGAAATGTTCCGTAAGCTTCTTGATCAAGGAGTTGCAGGTGACAATGTTGGTCTTTTGCTTCGTGGTGTTGACAAAGCAGAGATTGAGCGTGGAATGGTTCTTGCGAAAACAGGTTCTATCACACCTCACCACAAGTTCAATGCACAGGTTTATGTATTGACCAAAGATGAAGGTGGTCGTCATACTCCGTTCTTCAACGGATATCGTCCTCAGTTTTATTTCCGTACAACTGATGTGACAGGTGTTGCATCTCTTCCTTCAGGAACAGAGATGGTTATGCCTGGTGACAACCTTGACAATCTTGTAGTAGAACTCATTACACCAGTAGCTATGGAAGAAGGTTTGCGTTTCGCTATTCGCGAAGGTGGCCGTACAGTTGGCGCAGGTGTTGTAACAAAGATTATTGAATAAATGTACCGTGGGGTAGGGATGTATTTTTCATCCCTACCCTTTTTTGTCTCTCATTTTTTTGAAGGTACGTGAGCGTGGCAACCCAAAGGATTCGTATCAAACTTAAATCGTACGATCACAACCTAATTGATAAATCGTCCGAGCGTATTGTTCGCACTATAAAGCAAACAGGAGCGGTAGTATCCGGTCCGATTCCGTTACCAACGGAAAAGACCGTGTACACGGTTTTGCGCTCGCCACACGTTGATAAAAAATCGCGCGAGCAATTTGAAGCGCGAGTTCATAAGCGTCTGATAGATATCTTCAGCTCGACGCAACGCACTATTGACGCGTTGATGCGTTTGGAGCTTCCAGCAGGTGTTGATGTCGAGGTAAAGGTCTAAGGAGAAAGACAAGATGCTATTAGGTCGAAAATTGGGCATGACGAGCATATTCAGCGAGAACGGTGAATATGTGCCCTGTACAGTCATAGAAGCCGGACCATGCGCAGTAGTGCAAGTCCGCACCATAGATAAAGACGGATACTCTGCCGTTCAGCTCGGCTATGGAGACATAGCAGAGCGCAAGGTATCTCAGCCACTTGCCGGACATTTCAAGAAGGCAGGCTTGGCACCGAAGCGTCATATCAAAGAATTCAGATTGGACAATGTAACAGTTGCACCTGGTGAAACTGTAACAGTTGAAAGTATTCTGAAAATCGGTGATATGGTGAAAGTTTCCGGAACCTCAAAAGGTCGTGGTTTCCAGGGTGTTATGAAGAGACATCACTTTGGTGGTGTTGGTATGACATCTCACGGACAATCGGATCGCGAGCGTGCTCCAGGATCCATCGGTTCATCATCATATCCTTCGAGAGTTTTCAAGGGTATGCGCATGGCGGGCCGCATGGGTGGTACAAGAATCAGCATTAGAAATCTCGAAGTGCTTGATATCATGCCTGAGCAAAATTTGCTTGTGATCAAAGGAAGCATTCCTGGCGCAATTAATTCCATAGTAGAAATTGTGAAGCTGTAAGGTATAGAACAATGCTCGTAAATGTATACGGAAAAAACGGATCTGTGACCGGTCAGGTTGAATTACCTGAAGAGGTGTTCAATGTGGAGCCAAGTGAGCAAGCAATGTACCTTGCGGTCAAAGCATACTTGGCAAATCAAAGACAAGGCACAGCAAAAACCAAGGTAAGATCCGAGGTTAGAGGTGGTGGCAAGAAGCCATGGAAACAAAAAGGTCGTGGAACTGCGCGATCTGGTTCAAGCCGTTCACCCGTATGGGTTGGTGGTGGAACTATTCATGGTCCAAGACCACATCTTTATAAGCAATATCTTCCTGCGCAGATGAAAAAATTGGCTCGTAAGTCAGCTTTATCATTGCGAGTGAGCGAAGAAAATCTTTTCGTGGTGGAAGGACTTGGATTTGATGAAATCAAAACCAAAAACATGGTAGGTGTATTAAAGGCATTGAATATCAATGGTCAAAAAGCACTCATCATGTTGAAAGATTCAGATGCAAATATTGTGTTATCGGCAAGAAATATTCCAGGCGTAAAAACATTGCCTGCGACGATTGCTTCCACTTATGACATTTTGAATCACAAGAATATCATTCTTTGCAAGGAAGCCTTGCAGGATCTGGTACAAACTTTTTAATGCTGAAGTAATTAGGCAACAGAACGATGATTACAGTAATTAAACGTCCGATGCTCACAGAGAAAGCGGCCATGCTTGCGGAGAAGCAGCAATATGCTTTTGAAGTGACGACAGATGCGAATAAAATCCAGATCAAGGCAGCCATTGAGCGTCTCTATGATGTGAAGGTTTCTTCTGTTCGCACGGTGAATGTGAAAGGTAAGAACAAAACTCGTTTTACAAGACGTGGTTTAATGCGTGGTGCAACTCCTCTTCGCAAGAAGGCTTATGTGACGCTTGCACCTGGTTATAGCATTGACCTAGTTGGTGGTGAAGGTAATACTGAAGATTAATTTCGAGATAGACAATGGCTTTAAGAATTCTCAAACCGATTACGCCCGGTACGCGCTTTTACTCAGTGAGTTCATTTTCTGAAATCACTCCTGGAGCGCAGCCAGAAAAATCACTTCTTGTTCCGAAGAAGAAGAGTGGTGGACGGAATAATACCGGACGCATCACCTCTAGACACAGAGGTGGCGGGCATAAGCAGAAATATCGCATCATAGATTTCAAGCGTAGAAAGCATGGAATTGCAGCTGAAGTCATGAGTATTCAATATGATCCGAATCGTACATGCCGCATTGCATTATTGCGTTATGAAGATGGAGAGCTGGCATACATTTTGGCTCCCAATAAATTGAAGGTTGGACAAAAAGTAATGTCCGGTCCAAATGCAGATCTTCAAGATGGTAATGCATTACCAATGGAAAAAATTCCTGTTGGTATGTTCATACACAATGTTGAATTGAAGCCTGGCAAGGGTGGACAGATGGTTCGCAGTGCCGGTACCGGAGCTCAGCTAGTTGGTTTTGATGGTGGCATGGCTCAGGTCAAATTGCCATCAGGTGAAATCAGAAAAGTACCTCAGTCTTGTATGGCAACATTAGGAGTTGTTGGAAATTCTGATCATGAAAATATTCTGTATGGAAAAGCAGGACGCATGCGTTGGTTGGGAGTTCGCCCACAGACGCGCGGTATGGCGATGAACCCGATTGATCACCCGATGGGTGGTGGAGAAGGTAGATCCAAGTCCGGTGGTGGACGCCAGCATCCACGTTCTCCTTGGGGTCAACTTGCAAAAGGCTTGAAGACTCGCAAGAAGAAGAAAAAGTCAACCGATCTTATTGTTCGTAAAAGAAAGTAATTAGGACATTATGGCTCGCTCACTGAAAAAAGGCGCATTCATCTACTATAAACTCATGAAGAAGGTGGATGCAATGAATGAATCAGGCAAGAAGACTGTGATTAAAACATGGTCACGTGCATCAACAATTGCACCTGACTTTGTTGGACACACTTTTGCGGTTCATAATGGAAATAAATTTATTCCTGTATATGTGACAGAGAACATGGTTGGTCACAAGCTTGGTGAATTTTCTCCGACGAGAACATTCAAAGGTCATGCAGGAAATAGAAAGGACCAAAAGTCCGGAAAACGATAATCCGTAGCTGAATAAGGTTTACAATTATGCTCAATGCTCGTGCAACAAAGCGATACTTACGCTCATCACCTCGCAAAATGCGTTTGGTGATAGATTTGATACGAGGAAAATCAGCGGCGCAAGCATTGGCTACGCTGAAATTCTCTCCAAAATCGGCATCGAAAGATGCAGAAATGGTTCTTCGTTCTGCGATAGCGAATGTCATGGAGAAGGCCACTGCAGCCAATGAGCGTGTCGATGAAGGAAAGCTGTTTGTAAGTGCGGCCTATGTCAATCAAGGCCCCACAGCGAAGCGCATTTCTCCTGCTCCTATGGGTAGGGCTTATAGAATCAGAAAGCGTTCGCATCATTTAACGATTGAAGTCTCAGTTGCTCAGTAACATAACAGGAGTTGAACTTTGGGTCAGAAGACAAATCCGATTGGTATCCGTTTAGGCATTGTTCGCCATTGGGATGCTAACTGGTTTGATGAAAAGAATGTGGCCGACAAATTGTCTGAAGACTTGATGGTCCGTTCTTATATCAAGAGCAGTAAGCGTAAAGCAGGTGTTGCACGCATAGTGATTGAGCGCACGGCAAAGCAATTGCGCATCACATTGCACACATCTCGTCCCGGCGTGATCATCGGAAAATCCGGTAAAGACATCACGCTTTTGGAAGAAGAATTGAAACAGATTTCAAAGAAGGATGTAAAAATCCTCATTCATGAAATCAAGCGTCCTGAAGTCGATGCACAATTAGTTGCAGAGAATATTGCTCAGCAGCTTGAAGGAAGAGTTTCATTCCGTAAGGCGATGAAGCAATCCGTTGGTGCAGCGATGAGAATGGGAGCAGAAGGAATACGCGTTATGTGTTCCGGTCGATTGGGCGGAGCAGACATGTCCCGTACTGAGCAGTACAAAGAAGGTCGCGTGCCATTGCACACATTGCGTGCAGACATTGATTATGGCACTGCAACGGCATCAACAGTTTATGGTTTGATTGGTGTCAAAACATGGATTTGCCGTGGCGAAGTAATTGGTAAGCTTATCACAAAAGATTAAAAGAAGGATATAGCACAATGCTGATTCCTAAAAGAGTAAAACATAGAAAAACCCAGCGTGGCAGAATGCGTGGCAAGGCCTATCGCGGATCACAGGTTGCATTTGGAACCTTTGGCATCAAGGCGATGGAGCCGGCATGGATAACAAATCGTCAGATTGAATCTGCCCGTATTGCCATCAATCGTTATCTCCGTCGTGACGGTAAAGTGTGGATTCGCATTTTCCCTGATAAGCCGGTGACGAAGAAGCCCGCAGAAGTTCGAATGGGTTCCGGTAAAGGAAATCCTGAATTTTGGGTAGCAGTGGTAAAGCCCGGTCGCATTCTCTTTGAGATCGACGGAGTACCAAAAGAGAAGGCAGTTGAGGCAGCAAGATTGGCTTCACACAAATTGCCTATCAAAGTAAAATTTGTAACTCGCTTGGATGCAACAGAGTAATGAAAAAGCAAAAAGCGTCTGAAATCCGTCAAGTCTCCACGGAAGAATTAATGGAGATGTTGACTTCCACAGAGGAAGCATTGGTCTTGAGAAATTTTGAGAAGGCGATGAGCCAACTTGAGAATACATCACAGATCAGAACGTTACGTAAAGATATTGCGCGTATCAAAATGGTATTGCGCGAGCGGAATGTCACTGTTTGACACACTACGCACTAATTAGAATTGAATAATATGGCTACTAAAGCAACAGAGCAAGCGCCTTCAACGAGCGGAAAAAAAGTCCGCCAAGGCAAAGTTATCAGTGCCGCCATGAACAAAAGCATTGTTGTGGCGATTGAGCGTCAAGTTGCTCATCCACTGTACAAAAAATATTATAAGCAGACAAAAAAGGTCATGGCTCATGATGAAGCCAATGAGTGTCGCATTGGTGATACCGTGCGCGTCATTGAAAGCCGTCCCTTGAGTGCCCGCAAGCGCTGGATGCTCGTAGAAATTGTCGATCGTGCGAAGTAATTAAGGAAGAAAGAGATGATACAAGAAGAGTCAAATCTTATTGCAGCGGATAATTCGGGCGCCAAGCGCGTGCGTTGCATCCGTATCCTTGGCGGGCATGCACGCCGTTATGCCGGCGTTGGCGACATCATTGTCGTGTCCGTAAAGAGTGCGCTTCCGAATGCAGGTGTAAAAAAAGGCGAGGTCTGCAAAGCAGTTGTCGTTCGCACCAAAAAAGAGATCAAGCGCAGAGACGGATCATTCATCCGCTTCGATGAGAATGCAGCTGTCATTCTGAACAATCAAGGTGAGCCAAGAGGCACACGTATTTTCGGACCTGTGGCACGCGAATTGCGTGATAGTGGTTTCATGAAAATCGTTTCTCTTGCACCAGAGGTATTATAAGGATCGAATATCATGAAGATGGCAATCAAGAAAAATGATATGGTAAAAATCATCTCCGGAGATGACAAAGGCAAAGAAGGCCGTGTCATCGAAGTAGATGCAAAAAGAGGTCGTCTCCTCGTTGAAGGTGTGAATGTGCACAAGCGTCATATGCGCAAGAGCCAAGCATATCCAGATGGCGGAAGAATTGAGCGTGAATTGCCTATCGCATATTCAAATGCAATGTTGATCGACCCTGAAACAAAACAACCAACACGCATTCGTTTGGATCGCACCATTGATGCAAATGGTAGAGCAGAAGTGAAGCGTATTGCCGTACAATCCGGCAAAGAAATTAAAATGCCTTAAGACTTGGATAGAGAACAATCATGGCAAAAGCCCAACAACAATCGAAAAAATTTGACTTAAAACCCGAAGGCGCTCGCCTTGAGGAATATTCAGGACCGGTGCCCGCACCTCGTCTCTATGCTTTTTACAAAGAGCAAGTGATTCCTACAATGAAGGCGAAGTTTGGATATAAATCTGTAATGCAGGTTCCAAAGATCAGCAAGATTTGTATCAATATGGGTGTAGGTGCTGCGGTGCAAGATCCGAAGATTCTTCATTCAGCAGTAAATGAGCTCGAGCTTATTACTGGTCAGCGTCCTGCAATCAGCAAAGCAAAAAAAGCTATTGCGAATTTCCGCCTTCGTCAAGGTATGCCAATTGGCTGCCACATCACATTGCGTGGTGCAAGAATGTATGAATTCTTGGATAGATTCATCAATATCGCATCACCTCGCATTCGTGACTTTAGAGGATTTTCAGATAATGGATTCGATGGCCGCGGCAATCTTACGCTTGGCATCAAGGAACAAATTATTTTTCCTGAGATTGATGTTGATAAGGTAACGAAGATCGCTGGTATGGACATCACTTTCGTCACAACATCCAAAACTGATGAAGAAGCTTCAGCGCTTCTCAAAGAATTTGGTTTTCCTTTCCGCAAAGGTTAATTCATGGCAAAGACAAGCATTGTAGCAAGAAATGAAAAAAGAAAGCGCCTAGTGGCAAAGTATGCGGCAAAGCGTGAAGAATTGAAAGCGGCAGGAGATTTTGAAGCATTGCAAAAATTGCCCCGCAATAGTTCAACAACACGCGTACGCAGTCGTTGTTCAGTGACTGGTCGCGGAAAAGCAGTCTATAAGAAATTCGGTGTTTGCCGAAATGTCTTCCGCCAATTGGCCCTGGAAGGAAAAATTCCGGGTATTCGCAAATCGAGTTGGTAAATAAACTTTACGATATACTATTATGCCGGTAACAGATACCATAGCAGATTTCATCACCCGCATTCGCAATGCGGGTCAGGCACGCCACAAACATGTCACAGCACCAGCTTCAAAAATGAAGCATGCGATTGCCGAGATTCTTCGTGATCAAGGTTTCGTTGGTGATGTGTCACTCATGGAAGAGAATGGCCAGAAAGTAATTAAGGTCGGACTCAAATACTATGAAGGCAAGCCGGTAATCCAGGACATTCAGCGAGTCAGCAAGTCCGGAAGAAGAATTTATTCACCTGTTGAAAAATTGCCCCGCGTCAGCAATGGCTTGGGCATTGCCATCATCTCAACATCAAAGGGATTGATGACAGACAAACAGGCACGCGCTTACAATGTAGGCGGTGAAATTATTTGCACAGTACGCTAATCCTGCACTGAAGGAGTTATACCGTGTCACGAGTTGGCAAAAAACCAATCACCGTTCCAAACAATGTACAATTGTCATTCAATGATGGTATTCTTACTGTCAAAGGCCCAAAGGGCACACAAATTGTACCGATTGCGGACGGCATAACATTCAACAATGAAAATGGAACGCTCTCTTTTCAAAGAGCGAATGATGATAAAAAAGTGCGTGCATTGCATGGTCTTTCTCGCGCACTCGCATTCAATGCAATTGAAGGCGTATCCAATGGATTTCAGAGAAGTCTCGCAATTGAAGGCGTTGGTTTCAAAGCTGAAATGCGCGGAAAGAAATTACTCTTGACGCTTGGATATTCTCATCCAATTTTGGTGATTCCACCAGATGGCATTGAATTTGCGACACCAACTCCAACATCTGTGCAGGTGAAAGGAATCAGTAAGCATGATGTTGGTGAAGTTGCGGCAAAGATTCGCAGCATTCGTCCACCTGAACCTTATAAAGGAAAAGGTGTTCGTTATGAAGGTGAATATATCCGTCGTAAGGCCGGTAAGTCCGCAGGTAAATAATAATTGATCGACAGATTCTCAAGAGACTATAGAGATGAACTTAGAACAATCAAAAAAGAAACGCCAACAACGCAGAAAGCAGCATATCCGCAAGCATATATTCGGTAATCCCGAGCGTCTGCGTTTGAGCGTCAATAAAAGCATCAAGCATATCACTGCACAAATCATTGATGATACGAAGGGTGTTACACTCGTTTCAGTATCATCAATTGAAAAAGATGTGCGTGAAGCATTGGCATCTATTGCAACAAAAGTTGCGAAGAGTCAATATGTCGGTGAACTTCTCGCGAAGCGCGCCAAAGAAGCAAATATTTCAACCGTGGCTTTTGATCGTAATGGTCATTTGTACCATGGAAGAGTTAAAGCACTTGCTGAAGCCGCACGCGAAGGCGGACTGCAATTCTAATTTATAGAGGATGCCGTGAGCAAAGTAAGAGTGTCAGAACTTGATCTGAAAGATAAGTTGGTTTATGTCGGCCGTACTGCGAAAGTAGTAAAGGGCGGACGCCGTTTTAATTTCACTGCATTGGTCGTTGTAGGTGACGGCAATGGACATGTGGGATATGGTCTTGGTAAAGCCGGCGAGGTTGTTGATGCCGTGAGCAAAGCAACGAATGCTGCCAAGAACAATATCGTGAAAGTGCAATTGCAGAATACCACGATTCCCCATGAAGTTCTTGCAAAGTTTGGTGCAGCTTCCGTGCTCATCAAACCTGCAACAGCTGGTACCGGTGTTATCGCCGGTGGTGGAGTTCGCGCGGTGCTTGAACTTGCAGGTGTGCAGGATGTGTTGACAAAGAGCATGGGCTCTTCTAATCCTCACAATACAGTGAAAGCAACAGTGCGTGCATTGTCTATGCTTGAGGATGCTCAATCAGCTGCAAATCGCAGAGGTATCTCATTACAGAAATTGCTGCAAGGATAAGGAGTGATTCACATGACGAAAGCAGGTTCAAAAGTAAAAATCACACAGATTCGCAGCATTATCAAATGCAAGCAGAATCAAAAAGACACGATACATGCGCTTGGTTTGGGTCGTCCCAACTTTTCAGTTGAGCACACACTCAATCCTCAAATCGCAGGCATGATCAATGTGGTCAGCCATCTTGTGAAAGTTGAGACTATCTGAAAGACGGAGAATATCCTATTATGAAGCATATTGGAAATATCAGCCCCAGCAAAGGTTCAGTAAAAGGCATCAAGCGTATCGGTAGAGGCGCGGGATCCGGCCATGGTGGGACATCAACTCGTGGACACAAAGGTCATTCTTCTCGTTCAGGTTTTAAGCAGAAGAGAAATTTCGAAGGCGGTCAAATGCCTTTGAGCCGTCGTCTGCCAAAATTTGGATTCAAGAATCCATTCCGTATTGAATATCAAGAAATCAATGTTGCTCGTTTGCAAGAGCTTGTTGACAATAACAAGATACATGCAGGTGACACAGTTAATATCGAAGTCCTTCGCAATCTCGGCGTTGTACGCTCTTCAAGAATTCCGGTGAAAGTTCTTGGCAATGGTGATCTCACCGCCAAATTGAATGTAACTGCCGCAAAATTCACTGAATCTGCGAAAGGAAAGATCGAACAAGCCGGAGGCACCGCTGTAATCGATGAATAAGTTCTTTCAGACATTGGTCAATGTTTTTCGCATTGAGGAACTAAAGGATAGAATCATTTTTACTGCATTGATTTTACTTGCAGTAAGAATGGGTTCTTATATCCCACTTCCCGGTGTTGATGTTGTGGCATTGCAATCTACGAAGGGCGGTGATTCGAATACATTGTTCGGATTATATGATTTGTTCGTTGGTGGTGCATTATCTAATGCAGCCATTTTCGCTCTTGGAATCATGCCCTATATTTCTGCATCCATCATTCTGCAATTGGCAGGAATTGTGATGCCGGAAATTCAACGTCTTCAACGTGAAGGAGAAGATGGCAGAAGAAAGATCAATCAATTCACTCGTTATCTCACAGTGCTCATTGCAGCATTGCAAGGTTGGGGAGTGACTATTAAAATTTTGAATCCAGGAACAACTTCCGCTCCTGTTGTTGCACCAGATATGGTTGGTTTATTTACCATCTCATCCATTGTGCTTTTAACAGCCGGTACTGTGTTCTTGATGTGGCTTGGTGAGCAAATCACAGAAAGAGGTTTGGGAAATGGTATTTCTCTCATCATCTTTATCGGAATCATTGCTCGACTACCGGATGCATTATTCTCTGAATTTGCATATATCACATCAACACCACAATTGTTTGTTCATCTCGTGATTTTTGCCGTGCTCGTCTTCATCATTGCAGGCGTTGTATTGGTAACTCAAGGTGCGAGAAGAATTCCAATTCAATATGCAAAGCGTGTTGTTGGAAGAAAAGTTTATGGTGGAACAACTCAATACATTCCTTTGCGTGTAAACACATCGGGTGTTATGCCGATCATTTTTGCTCAGTCAATTTTGTTTGTGCCAAGTACGATTTTGAGTTTCTTCCCTGACAATACAACATTGCAATGGCTTTCACAACAATTGTTCAGTGAGCAGTCTTGGGTGTATGCATTGTCATTCTCACTGCTGATTGTGTTCTTCACATATTTCTATACAGCTGTAGCATTTAATCCAAAAGATGTTGCAGACAATATGAAGAAGCAAGGTGGATTTATTCCCGGTGTTCGCCCCGGTTCTCCAACAGCAGATTACATTGAAAATATTTTGACTCGCATTACATTGCCTGGTGCAATATTTCTTGCACTCATTGCAATCATGCCAACATTTGTTTCAAATGTGTTGCGCGTACAACCTGCATTCGCATCATTCTTTGGTGGTACAAGTTTGCTGATCATGGTTGGTGTCGCACTTGATACATTGCAACAAATTGAATCTTATCTTCTCATGCGTCATTATGATGGATTCATGAAGAGCGGAAAGATTCGCGGTCGTGCAAATGCGGGACAAGGTGGTTTCTAAGCATCATGGAATCAGCCGCGGTACATATACCCGGTCCGAATCATGATATTGAAAAAGCATGCAGGATCGTTGCTGAAACGATCATGAAGGTTGGGCGCCACATTAAACATGGCATCACAACTCTCGAACTTGACAATATAGCAGAAGACAATATTCTTTCGAGTAATGGCAAACCCGCCTTCAAAGGGTATGTCGTTGGCAAATTGGAATTCAAACATTCCCTTTGCATCTCGGTGAATGAAGAAGTGGTTCACGGAATTCCCGGAGCGCGCATCTTGCAAGAAGGAGATATTGTTTCAATTGACTGCGGCGTGGAATACAATGGATGGTTTGGCGATAGCGCTTTTACATTTCCCGTTGGAACCATTGATGCATCAATACAAAATTTGCTGAATGCCACAAAAGAATCATTGGATTTAGGCGTGAAGCAAGCAAAAAGCAAGAACAAAGTCTATGACATAGCTCGAGCTGTTCAAACGCACGTTGAAAAACATGGATATTCGGTGGTCCGACAATTGGTTGGACATGGCATTGGAACTCATTTGCATGAAGATCCTGCCATACCGAATTTCGTTCCTCCGCTTTTGCAACGCAGTTATTATCCGAATGAGAAACTGCAAAAAGGACAAGCAATTGCGATTGAACCAATGGTCAATCAAGGAACATATAATGTGCGAACACTCAGCGATGGCTGGACGGTGGTGACGGCAGATAAAAAACCATCGGCGCATTTTGAGCATACGGTGCTCATCGAAGATGATGGACCGGTGATATTAACCTTAATGGATTGAACATTTATGTCGAAACAAGATCTTATCCGGATCGACGGTGTGATAGACGAGACACTTCCCAATACACAGTTTATCGTGAAGTTGGAGAATGGTCATAAAGTGCTTTGTCACATTTCCGGAAAGATGCGCATGAATTTCATCAAGATTCTCCAAGGAGATAAAGTTACCGTTGAACTTTCTCCCTATGATCTTGCAAAAGGCAGAATTGTATATCGTTATAAATAAGTGATGTCATGAAAGTACAAGCATCAGTAAAAAAACGCAGCCCAGACGATAAAATAGTTATTCGTAGAGGCAAAGTGTATATCATCAACAAGAAAAATCCACGCTTTAAGCAAAGACAAGGATAATTTTAGGAGAATACAATGGCTCGTATAGCCGGTATCGATCTACCCAAAAATAAGCGAGGCATCATCGGCCTCACATATATCTTCGGCGTGGGCAAGAAGTCATCCGCTGAGATTCTCACAAAGGCAGGAATTCCTTTTGAGAAGCGTGTATTGAATTGGTCCGATGATGAAATTGCAAGCATTCGCGCAGCGATTGCTGAATATAAAGTTGAAGGTCAATTGCGTTCAGAAATCCAATTGAATATCAAGCGTTTGATGGACATTGGATGCTATCGCGGATTGCGTCATCGTCGTGGTTTGCCTGCTCGTGGTCAACGTACACGCACCAATTCCAGAACGAGAAAAGGTCGTCGTAAAACAGTTGCCGGCAAGAAAAAGGCAGCGAAGAAATAATAGCATTATTAACCTCTTATTCCGATTATTATGGCGGCAATTAAAAAGCGCGTAAAGAAAAAAACCGTCAGTGACATACACGGTAAAGCACTCATCCGTGCCACATTCAACAATGTGATCGTGACAATCACCGACACTTATGGCAATGTTCTTACTTGGTCATCCGCAGGACGCAATGGCTTCCGCGGTTCCAAAAAGAATACGCCTTATGCATCACAGGTTTCCGCAGAGCGTGCAGCAAAAGAAGCTCATGAAATGGGCTTGCGCAAAGTGGAAGTGATCGTTCGCGGACCAGGCTCCGGACGTGAAGCAGCTATTCGTGCACTTGCACAGGCAGGACTCGAGATTTTAAACATTCTCGATAAAACTCCTTTGCCACACAATGGTTGCAGACCACCGAAGCGTAGAAGAGTCTAAAAAAATAAGTCAAGACAGCATAATCGGATAGAAATGATGCCTGCTCCATGCAGGCATTATGCACTGTGAAAGCACAGAGATAGTTAACGATTGTTCTCACCCGGCTACCCCTCGGGGTTGCCCCATGAATGAGATAGAGAATGAATACTTCAATGCAAATGCCCGAACGGGTACAAATCGAAGAAACTGAAATAGCAAATCAGGGTCGTTATGTATTACAACCCCTCGAAGAGGGCTATGGCGTAACGATTGGTAATGCTCTTCGCAGAGTACTTCTGTCATCCATTCCCGGACATGCCATCGTTGGCGTGAAAATCGGCAATGTATTGCATGAGTTTGAGACAATCCCTGGTGTTGTTGAAGACATGTGTGAAATCGTCCTCAATTTGAAAGAGGTTCGCTTCCGCTTGCTCGACAAAAAGAACACAAAGATTTCTTTCAAAATGAAAGGTCCAAAAGTTTGGACAGCAGCAGATATTCAAGCTGCAGCTCCTCACATCGAAGTGATGGATCCTGACAAGTATATTGCAACGCTTGAATCTAATGCTGAATTCGATGTGGAATTCCGTATCGGAAAAGGTAAAGGGTATGTACCATCAGAAGAACAAAATAGTTCTGAATATCCAATGGGCATGATTCCTATCGATGCAATTTTTACACCGATCAAAAATGTGATTTATACCGTTGAGCCATTCCGCGTTGGACAAAAAACCGACTATGAGCGTTTGGCACTCGATGTATATACTGATGGAACAATCACTGCTCAAGAAGCAATTCAAGAAGCAGCGGCAATTCTTCAAGATCACTTGATGCTATTTGTAAATTTCGAGCAAATGCGCCGCGAAATGGAAGCTCAAGAAGTTGTTGAAGAAGAAGCTAAAGAAGCAGAAAAAGCACGCATGAGACGCATCCTCTTCACTCCGGTGGATGAGCTTGAATTGTCTGTAAGAGCACACAATTGTCTCAAAGCTGCAAATATCAAAACACTCGCGGAACTTGTTTCATTGAATGAACAAGATTTGCTCAAGTTCAGAAATTTTGGTCGCAAATCACTTTCTGAACTCGCAGATATCGTCCGTGTTCATGGTCTTGCATTTGGCATGAACATCGACAAATATGTGCAAGAGCAAAAAGCCGCAGAATCAGAAGCATAATACAACGAAAGATTAGAGAGAATTTACAATGATCCATCGCAGAGTAGGAAGAAAGCTTAAACGCACCTGGAGCCATAAGAAATCACTTATGTGCAACCTTGCAACTGATCTCTTTCTTCATAAGAAACTTGTAACAACTGAAGCCAAGGCAAAGGAACTTCGTCCTTTCGCGGAATCATTGATTACCCGCGCACGCATTGCTCTTCGCAATGAACAAAATGGAAATTTGCCAACAGCTCGTCCAAATAAGTCCGGTGAAGTTGCAACAGTGACAAAAGACTTCGTACAACGTCGCCAAGTTGGTCGTTTCATTCGCAATAAAGCAGTTCTTCAAGAATTGTTTGATACAATTGCTCCTGCAGTTGCAAATCGCGATGGCGGGTATACTCGCATCATCAAACTCGGACCTCGTCGCGGTGATGGCGGTCGTGAAGCTATCATTGAATTGGTTGATTTCTCTGTTGCTCAAGATGGTATCGTACGTCGCAAGAAAAAAGCGGCTCCAAAACCAAAAGCTGCAGCTCCCGCAGCTGTAGTTGCTCCGGTCGCAGCACCAATCATTGAAGATGCTGCTCCTGAAGTTGAAGAAGTCATCGAAGAAACAGTTGAATCTGCAGCAGATGCAGTTGAAATGCAAGCAGACACAACTGAAGTAGTAGAAGAATCAAATGATGCTCCTGCAAGTGATGATGCCGCTGCAGAAGATTCAGCAGATGCAGGCGCAGATGCAGGCGATGCATCAGCCGAGTAATTCGAATAAGTAGATTTTGTAAAGGCAACTGTTTTAGTTGCCTTTTTTTTTAGGTATCGGTTATGCATGTTGTGATTTCATGCGGCGATGTCAATGGCATCGCAAGCGATATTTTCTTCAAAGCATTTTCAAGTCATGCATTTCATGACATGCAATGTTCTATTGCAATCAATGAACAAACAGCAAAAGAATTATGCGAAGAATGGAATATTGCATTTACGAATGGAATGATACATGTACATGGTCATGAAATCAATGTGATTCCATGTACTCATTATGCTGAACATCAAGCGGGTATACCAACCAAAGACTCAGCACTTCTGGCAATTGAATCATTGCAGACTTCACTGAATATGGTGAAATCAGGAAATGCTGATGCCATGTTGACTTTGCCAATTTCCAAATCTGCATTGAATGATCATGGCTGGAATTATAGTGGTCAAACTGATTGGTTGAAACATGAATTTCCTGGATCAAATCCCATCATGATCTTATTTCATGATTCGATGCGCATTGCACTCTCAACAATTCACATTCCATTGAAAGAAGTGTCTGATGCACTTACTCTTGATCGATTGATATCAACCATACAAGGTGTTCATCAATCAATGATCCATGACTTTGGCATACCTGAACCACGCATTGCTATTCTTGGATTAAATCCACATGCAGGTGAAGATGGAATGCTGGGCAAAGAAGAAGAACATATCATTAAACCTGCGATTGAGCAAGCCAAATCACGCGGCATTCAATGCGAAGGACCTTTCCCTGCTGATGGTTTTTTCTCTCGTCCTACATGGAAAACATTTGATGTCATCATTGCTCAATATCATGATCAAGGATTGATTCCCCTTAAATTGAAAGCACAAGGTCATGGCGTAAATTTCACAGCAAATCTTCCCATCATTCGCGTATCTCCTGATCATGGTACAGCATATTCTATAGCGGGAACTGATGCAGTTGAAGACAATAGCATTGTTGCAGCATTGGAAGCACTACGAATGATTGGTACAAATAGAACAAAAGGTTGAATATGCAAGAGTATTATAGAACCATGGATGAACAAGATTCACTGCATGATCAAAGAAATGCATTTTACTTTCCTCAACATGAAGGAAAGGATGTATTATACTTTTGCGGCAATTCACTTGGACTTCAACCAAAAGGTGTACTAGGTCTCCTCGAACAAGAAGTGATGGATTGGAGAACCTATGCTGTTGAAGGACATTTCCATGCAAAGAATCCTTGGTTTTCTTATCACTCAATCGTCACTGAATCCCTCGCAAGAATCGTAGGGGCATTGCCAAGTGAAGTTGTTGCCATGCAAACATTGACGGCGAATTTGCATTTGGCAATGGTGTCATTTTATAGACCAACAACTCAACGGTATAAGATCTTGATGGAAGCAGGCGCATTTCCTTCAGATCAATATGCGATTGAATCTCAAGCTCGATTTCATGGTTTTGATCCAAGTGATGCAATCATTGAAATCACACCACGCGAAGGTGAGTATGTGATCCATCATGAAGATATCATTCAAGCGATTGAACAGA
Organism: Bacteroidota bacterium; assembly: GCA_009919265.1. GTDB lineage: Bacteria > Bacteroidota > Ignavibacteria > Kapaibacteriales > UBA961 > UBA961. Next base: position 67,423 of record RGCF01000001.1, read on the forward strand.
ATGCTGATTCACTCGCTCTTGTGATGTTCAGCGGAGTACAATATCTTACAGGTCAACGCTTTCGCATGAATGCTATTTGTAAAGCAGCTCATCATGCTGGTGCGATATGCGGATTGGATCTAGCACATGCAATTGGAAATGTTGAATTGCAATTACATGATTGGGATATTGATTTTGCAGTGTGGTGTACATATAAATATCTGAATTCGGGACCTGGAGGAATCGGAGGATTATTCATACATGATCGACATGCAACATCACATGATATTCCACGCTTTGCAGGTTGGTGGGGATATGATGAAGAAACAAGATTTCTGATGAAAAAAGGATTTACTCCTTCCTATGGCGCATCAGGTTGGCAATTGAGTAATGCACAAGTATTTCAAATTGCATGTTTGCGTGCTTCTTTGGACATCTTTGACAAAGTGGATTTGCAAACTTTGTTTGCAAAGAGAGATGCACTCACTGCTTATGCAGAAGAAGGTTTAGTATCAATAAAACAAGAAATGCCCCAACTTCCGATTGAGATAATTACACCAAAAGAAAAAGAAGAACGCGGCGCTCAATTGTCATTATTGTTTCATGAACATGGAAAAGCAGTGATTGACAAATTGATTGCAGACGGAATCATTGTAGATTGGAGAGAACCGAATGTGATCCGCATGACTCCTGCGCCGATCTATACGCGATTCTCTGATGTGCATGCTTTCATTGAGCGATTCAGAGCTCATTGTACTGAATTATTCAGCGCTTAATAGTCTATCCGATAATTTGGTGATATCCCCTGCGCCGAGCGTGATAACCAAATCACCATTTCGCATCAGGCCACGAACTTTAGCATCGATGTCAGCAATATTTGGAACATAGTGCACATGCCTATGTCCGGAATTCTTTGCTGCTTGTGCTATCAACTCTCCTGAAACACCCTCTATTTTCTGTTCTCTTGCAGCATAAACATCGGTGATCAATACAATGTCAGCATCATCAAATGACAAACCAAACTCTTTATGGAAATCCCTAGTTCTCGTATAGGTATGCGGTTGAAATACAGCAACAATTCTTCTATCTTTCCAACCTGACCTGGCAGCTTCCAATGCACTTTTAAGCTCTGTTGGATGATGCGCATAATCATCGACAATCAAGATATCATCATTCATACCTTTGATTTCAAAACGACGATAGACGCCTCCAAACTCTTTCAATGCTTCTGCAATAGTTGCAAATGGAATACCAAGATGAAGTCCAACAGTGATTGATGCGAGAGCATTCTTGACATTATACTCACCAGGAATATTCAAATGTACACTCCCTAATGTTTCACCGTGAGCTATCACAGTAAATTCTGTGCTGCGCTCATGAGGTATGATGTCTATTGCACGAATATCACATTGCCGTGATAATCCAAAAGTCACGACTTTTTTATTGATATGTGGTAACATCAAACGAATTCCATCATCATCAAGTCCTACAGCAACAAATCCATAAAAAGGAATTTTGCTAGCAAACTCGATGAATGCTTTTTGAACTTCATCTGCTGTTCCATAAATATCGAGATGTTCGGCTTCAATATTATTGATGATGGCAATTGTAGGAAACAATTGCAAAAATGATCGATCATATTCATCAGCTTCAACTACAGTCCATTCACCCTTGCCGAGTCTTGCATTTGTCCCACCCAAACCATTTAATCGGCCACCAACTATAACGGTGGGATCAATTCCACCTTTCATCAAAACCAGACCACAAAGAGATGTTGTTGTAGTTTTACCATGTGTTCCGGCAATAGCAAGCGTATAATTTAACCGCGAAATCTCAGCGAGCATTTCTGCTCTTCTGATGATTGGAATTCCGTGTTCTTGTGCTGCAATCGTTTCTGGATTCTCATGTGGTTTTACTGCACTGGAATACACCACAACTTCTGCATTATCAATATGTGCTTCATGATGTCCAACATGAATTGTTGCACCAATCGATTGGAGATATTCTGTATTCTGCGAAGCCGACAGATCAGATCCACTTACTATGAAACCTTGATTAATCAAAATCTCCGCAATACCGCTCATGCCGATACCGCCGATGCCAACAAAATGTATGTGCTTAACAGAAGAGAACATAGTGTTATCCAATCATTCGTGTTTTGTATCCGCGTTCGATGAGTGACTGTTCCAATTTTTTTCGATGATCGCCTTGAATTTCGATGAGGTTATCGCGGACTGTTCCACCGGTGCCGCAGAGTTTTTTGAATGTTTGACACAATAAGTCGAGTTCTTTTGGATTTGATTGAAAACCCGAGAGAACTGTTACCATTTTTCCGCCTCTGCCCTTTTTATCGAGTCGAAGATCTATGCGTTGTTGTGAACCATCATACCCTTTTTTCTTTTCGATGATGTGTTCATCTTTATTTCTGGCATCGTCTGGTAACAATGTTGCCAAATCTTGAAGAGATGAAAATGTTTTACTCATTCTTCGGTAGAAAGTTTGTGAGCATTCAAATCTATTTGCACAGGGTAATTTCCAGTAAAGCATGCATTACAATAACCTATTCCATCTTCCTGTGGAACTGATTGCATGAGCTTCTCAACTGAAAGATAATGCAATGTATCTGCATTCAAAGATGAAGCAACACTTTCAATCTTTTCATGATGATTTGCAATCAATTCCTCTTTACTTGGGAAGTCCATTCCATATTGACAAGGATGAGTTATTGGAGGTGAAGTGATGCGCATGTGCACTTCTTTTGGTTTTGCTTCGCGTATCAAATTGATGAGCGAGCGTGATGTTGTACCACGAACGACAGAATCATCAACAACAACTACTTTTTTGTCTTCCAATACACCCTTGACAGTATTGAATTTTGTTTTTACTTTGAACTCTCGATTGTTTTGACCCGGCGCGATGAATGTTCTGCCTACATAATGTGAGCGAATCAAGCCGATTTCATAGGAGCAATCATTTCCAAGTTCTTTATTGACTGCAGCATAGCCGAGTGTTGCGGTATTTCCACTATCAGGTACAGCGATGACGACGACTTTTGAATCATGCTCAGGTGAAACAGGACTTTCTTCTGCAAGATTTTTTCCAAGTTTTCTTCGAACTTTATCGACATTATGTCCAAAAATTTTGGAATCGGGTCTGGAAAAATAGATATACTCAAAAATGCAATGCTTCGAGCATGGAGTCTCATCATCGATGCGATAACTTTTGATTATTCCTGTCTTCACGGTTTCATCATCAATCACAACAATTTCATTATGCTCTATATCTCTCACATATTCAGCGCTGATGATGTCGAGAGCACAAGTTTCTGAAACCACAACATAAGACCATTCATCTCCCACTTTTTTTCTACCGATGCACAGCGGTCTGAATCCAAAAGGATCTCTTGCCGCCACAAGCGCATCATTTGTCATGATAACCAATGAATATGCACCACGAGCAATGCGTAATGCTTCACGAATTTGATCCAACTGTGATTCATGTTTGCTGCGAGCAATCAAGTGTAGAAATAATTCGCTATCAGTGGTTGTTTGAAAAATCGCACCATCTTCTTGCAATTGATTGCGTAATGCTTTGGTATTGGTCAAATTTCCATTATGCGCAACGGCAATTGTCCCCGAACGATATTTGGTTAGAAATGGCTGAACATTTGCAATGCCACCACTTCCTGTTGTTGAGTATCTATTATGTGCAATGGCAGTAGTACCGGCTAATTTTTCAGTCAATATATTAGGAGCTGAAAATACATCCAGCACAAGACCTTCACCCTTATGCGATGTGAATTTTTTTCCATTACCATTGGATGCTGCAGCAACGATACCCGCGGCCTCTTGACCACGATGTTGTAAGGCATGCAAAGCATAATATGCCATGAGTGATGCTTGCGGATGATTGTAAATACCTACGATGCCGCAATTGCAATTGGGTTTGTCGAGATCCCGAAGATTGTTCATGAGGATTGAATTTGCACAAAATGAGGGGGAAGACCAGTGATGCGAAGATACGAAATCCTTATCAATGTTCCTGATGATTCATGTTAGTCAATTGTCAGAATCGCAGTGAATAATGAGTGAATTTTCTGTGATGACATGAATTCAAACGGAACTTATTTTTGACAGAATTTCTTTAATGAATCCAAATACTCATCTATGACAATGTTATTTTCAATTTCAATTAGAAAGGAATATCATGCCTGTTAAACTCCAATCAGCCGCTCCCGCATTCAAGGGAATTGATCAGAATAATGAACCCATTGCATTGAAAGATCTCAAAGGATCTTGGGTTGTGCTCTATTTTTACCCAAAAGACAATACCAGTGGATGCACAAAGCAGGCATGCGATTTCAGGGATTCCATGAAATCTCTTGCCAAATTGGGTGTTTCAGTTGTGGGAGTCAGTCCCGATAGCGTGAAATCACATCAAAAATTCATCAAAGATCATGACTTGAATTTCAGCCTCATTGCCGATGAAGACAAGTCAATTTGTGAAAAATATGGCGTTTGGGTGCAAAAATCCATGTATGGGCGATCATATATGGGTGTAGAACGCACAACATTCATTATTGATCCTGATGGTAAAATCAGACATATCTATCCCAAAGTTAAAGTACCAGGTCATGTGGATGAGGTTAAAACCTGGCTCAAAGCCCAAGCCAAGGCATAAAACCACTTGAATGTTCCGTGAAAAAGTCCTATTTTTGAAGCCCTTTCAATTTGTACTAACCATGATTATCCTTGTGATATCTTCATGGCGTTTTTCATCAATATTGCGTGGGAGCATTATCCCTCCCGCTGCGTGGTACAAGGAGTACTATGAATTATACCGGACCAAAGGTACGGAACTCCAGAAAAATCGGTGTTCCGATGACGGCAAAAGCCGGCAAAATTATGTCGAGCGACAAAGCCGGCAGAAAGAGCCCTCCGGGCCAACATGGATCAACAAAGCGTCGTGGCAAATTGTCTGTTTACGGAACACAGCTGTTTGAAAAACAGAAACTCCGTTTGCAATACAATATCCATGAGCGTCAAATGACCAATTATTTCAAGAAGGCATCACATCTTACCGGTAATACGGGAGACATCCTTCTTCAAATGCTCGAGACCCGTCTTGATGCGGTTGTATTTCGTTCAGGTCTTGCTCGCTCTATGGCTGCTGCTCGTCAATATGTAAATCATGGACATTTCCTCGTGAATGGTAAGCCTGTCAATATTGCTTCATATCAAGTGAAAGTAAATGACATCGTGACTGTTCGTGAGAAAAGTCGCAAAATGGAAGCATTTCAAGAAGCTATCAGAACTGCTGCACCTCCGGTGTATTTGAATTTGTCCAAAGCAGATTTTTCTGTCAAATTCCTACATCTTCCCGCACGCGAGGAAGTACCGGTTGTTTGCGAAATTCCACTCGTCATCGAATTTTACTCTCGCTGATGAGTCATACAGCAAGATAAAAGCTCTCCTCTCGGAGGGCTTTTTTTCTATAATGCATACGATTCTTATCTTTCACAATTACAATGTTGTACCATATCATGGTTCAATCGTTCATTGATGCAAAGTCATGATGAAATAATGGAACACACCTTACGCCTCGCTTTGCGTGGAACGGGAAAGGTGAGTCCGAATCCTCGCGTGGGATGCACCATCGTGAAGGATGGTCGCATTATTGGTGAGGGTTGGCACAGAGAATTTGGCGGACCACATGCAGAAGTTGATGCATTGAATCGTTGTACTGAAGATCCCGTCGATGCCATTGCTTATGTCAATCTCGAACCATGTGCTCATAGTGGCAAAACACCACCTTGTGCTCCGTTATTGATTGAAAAAGGCATTAGAACTGTTGTTGTGGCAATGCAAGATCCAAACCCACTTGTGGCGGGAAAAGGTATTGCGCAACTTCGTGATGCAGGTATTGAAGTGATTGAGAATATCTGTCAAGAACAAGCATTTTGGTTAAACAGAACATTTGTAAAACATATCTTGACCGGCTTTCCATATATAGTTGGAAAAATTGCTCAATCACTTGATGGTTGTATAGCAACAGCATCAGGTGAATCACAATGGATCACTTGTGAAGAAAGCAGACAAGAAGTGCATCGCATGCGTAGTGAATTTGATGCAGTGATGATTGGTCGTGGCACCGCTGAAGCTGATGATCCAAGTTTGACGATTCATTCCATGCCCGGAAGAAATCCAATGCGAATCATACTCGATACGCAATGTTCGCTACCGATAAGTTTGAAGGTATTCAATGATGAGTTTCGTGGTCTCACTTTGTATTGTCATGGTGAGCATATTGAACATGAGCGATTACAATGCTTGCAAGAAATGGGCATACAAACAATTGCATGCGCACTTGGAACTCATCAGCATATTGATATTCCATCCTTATGCACAAAGCTTGGAAGAGAATATGGCATTGGATCCATTCTCGTTGAAGGTGGTGGCATATTAATGCAAGAACTGATGGAACAAGCTCTCCTTGATGAATTGCATCTCTTTATTGCTCCAATAATGATTGGACAAGGAAAAAGAGCAAGCGGAGATTATTCAGCACAATCCCTCGCTGAAGCTTATTCATTGCATTGCAAAGGAGTGCTCCAAAGTGGAGATGATATACATGTGATCGCAGTAAAATCCACATGAAACCTTCATTGAGAGCATGATGCTCATCTTCAAGCAAAAGCTATTTTGTATCTTTGTCCATAACACGGAATGATTGCATGAAAAGTATGACCGGCTTCGCAAAATCTGAAATCAATGATCATGGAATACATGCCATCGTTGAAATCAAGAGTGTGAATGGACGATATCTTGAACCCACCATCAAATTGCCTAGAACATTATCGAGCAAAGAAATAGAAGTGCGAGATATGCTGCGTAAAGCATTAAATCGTGGCTCAGTTTTCGTTAATGTTCAAGTGGAGTATGCCGAAGGAGAAGCAAAGATTCCCGGTATTAATATTGGCAAAGCAAAAGCAATACATGATATGTTGAAACAATTGCAACAAGAACTGCAGATTGACAATCAAGTACACTTAAATCAAGTATTGACTTTTTCACAACATTTCATTGAATCAGAGAAAGATGATATTGCTGAAATGCAGTGGAATGTAGTGCGTGAAGCAATGAAACAAGCATTGAAAGCTCTCGACACTGCAAGGACAAATGAAGGAAATGAACTCTCGGCCGATATGCTCATGCGTATCAATATGATCGAACAGTCATTGGGCTATGTTGAAGAACGGTCAAAGACACGCATTCCAGAAGAGCGCGAACGATTGCGTCAAAAACTATCAATTCTCTTAGATAATGATGAGATTGAAGAACATCGATTGAATCAAGAAATCATCATACTTGCTGATAAACTTGATGTTTCAGAAGAAAGCGTGAGATTGAGAAGTCATATCAAGTATTTCAGAGAATTACTTAATGATGCAGAACCAATTGGTAGAAAACTCAATTTCTTGACACAAGAATTAAATAGAGAAATCAATACCATTGGTTCAAAAGCCAATGATGCGGATATCGCTCGAATAGTTGTCGGCATGAAAGAAGAATTGGAACGCATCAGAGAACAAGCACAAAACATCGAATAATCATTTCATGAAGAATCTTATCGTATTGTCAGCACCGAGCGGAGCCGGGAAAACTACAGTTGCAAAACATCTCCTGCAACATTTTCCTCAATGTGCATTTTCCGTTTCGGCAACAACAAGACCCATGCGTGCGGGTGAACAACATGGCAAAGATTATTTCTTTTTGTCGAGAGTTGAATTTCTACAGAATATTGAAGAAGGTAATCTTGTGGAATTCGAAGAGATCTTCGGCAATCTCTATGGAACATTGCGCTCTCAAACAGATCAGCGCATTCAAGAGCAGGCGCTGGTATTATTCGATGTTGATGTTAAAGGCGCCGTCTCACTTCGTAATGCATATCCAAAAGAATCATTGCTCATCTATATTGCACCTCCCGATTTATCAGTTCTTGCAGATCGATTACGAAGCAGAATGACAGAAAGTGAAGAACAAATATCGCAACGATTAAGTCGTGCCGCAATGGAAATGGAATATATGCGACATTTCGATCATATCATCATCAATGATAGATTGGATGTCACATTGGCTAAAGCAGTTAGCATCGTTGAAGAAGAACTCTCAGAAATGTAATTATGCAATTCACATCATTGATTGGACATAGTGCACAACTCTATCATATTCTGAGAAAGTCTCACAGAACTGGAGAAGATATTGCTTCAGATTATTTTCGCAGTCGAAAATATATTGGAAGTAAAGACAGAAAATTTATTTCCGAACTATTATTCTCATCACTTCGCGTTGCGAATCTCATTGAATATTGTGCAAAGCATGCAAATACAATAGTACCTATTGAGCTTGAACAAGGTTATCCTTATGATGTGATGATTGCTCACTGTATGATTGGTACGACACTCAAATCATTCCCAATCAATAATTATTTACATCCTTTTTTTGGTGTGAAAGATGCAGATGAGGGAATCATGTTTGCTTTGGAAGAGAAATTAGGGCTACAAGAAGAGTCGGCACAAACATGGAAAAATGAGATATGGAGCATGTATGAGCAAATATGCAATCAAACGCATCGCATCATTGAACAGAATGATATACAAGATGAACAAGATGCATTGATGTTCTCTCTGTATTGCGCAATGCCTTTGTGGATCGTACAGCATTGGCATGAACAAGGCACATCATGTTCTGCTATAGCTGAATTATGCAAATCTTTGCATGCTGTTGCACCGGTTGGACTTCGTATCAATGCAGAAATGATTGAACGATCAGTGGCAATCGAGATTCTTCATGAAGAACATATTCCATGTAAGGCAGGAGCATATTCTCCATATGCCATCATCATGCCTGAACGCATTCCTCTCACACATCTCGACTTGTTTCTTTCAGGCGCCATTGAGGTTCAAGATGAGGGAAGTCAACTAATATCACTAGCAGTATCACCAAAAGAACATTGGCGTATTCTTGATTACTGTGCTGGTGCCGGCGGTAAATCATTGCATATGGCTATGTTGCAACATGATCAAGGCGAAATACTTTCTACCGACATTGACTATAGTCGCATGAGAGAAATTCGTAATCGCGCGGAAAGAGCAGGATATTTTTCTATTCGCATTATTCCCATGCATTTAAAAAATCATGCAAAAAGTGCATTGATGCAATATGCTCAGACTTGCGATGGAGTACTTGTGGATGCACCATGTACAGGAATGGGAACTGTCCGAAGATCACCAAACATCAAATGGAATCTGAAGAAGAAACATGTTGAAAGTATTCAGCGTACACAATTGGAAATTCTCACCAAAGCTTCTGCTTATGTGAAACCCGGTGGCGTACTTGTTTATGCAACATGCTCTTTGATGCAAGAAGAGAATGAAGAAATAGTGAAACGCTTTTTGATGGACAATGATGCATTTGCACTAGACCCATTGATGCATGCCTTTCCAAAGGAAGTGTCTGATGCATTGCTCTCCGATGACCCCAATGCAGCCATGTTATCCATGAATCCTGCTAAACATGGAAGTGACGGTTTTTATATGTGTAGAATGATTCGTAAACCAATTGAATAAGAGAAATTCCATGAGTTCTATTGCATTAATAACAGGCATTACAGGACAAGACGGATCTTATCTTGCCGAATATCTTTTGAGCAAAGGATATGAAGTCCATGGTATCATTCGAAGAGCAAGTACATTCAATACGCATCGAATTGATCATATGTATGTAGATCCTCATGAACATGGTGCGGCATTGCATTTGCATTATGGGGATTTATCAGATCCTGGAATATTGACAGAAATAATGCATTCCATCGCACCACATGAAATCTATCACTTGGGTGCGCAAAGTCATGTTCGTGTTTCATTTGACATGCCTGAATATACAGGAGATATCACCGCACTTGGAACAACGAGAATTCTCGAAGCAATTCGCAGAAGTGGAATCAAAACAAAGTTCTATCAAGCATCATCCTCAGAATTATATGGGTCTGCACCTGCACCGCAACATGAATTAACTACTTTCATGCCACAAAGTCCTTATGCTGCAGCGAAACTGTATGCTTATTGGATGACAGTCAATTATCGCAATGCTTATGATATGTTTGCATGCAATGGCATTTTATTCAATCATGAAAGTCCAAGAAGAGGCGAAATATTTGTGACTAGAAAAATCACAAGAGCAATTGCGGGATTATTGTCAGGAAAGCAACAAACATTGTATATCGGAAATCTGGATGCTCTACGAGATTGGGGATTTGCCCCTGAATATGTCGCAATGATGTGGCTCATGTTACAACAAGACAAACCCGATGATTATGTCGTAGGAACAGGAAAAAGTCATTCAGTGAGAGATTTCATTGAAACTGCTTGCTCCTATGCAGGTATACAAATTGAATGGAAAGGAAAGGGCGTTCAAGAAAAAGCATATGCATTGAATTCTGTAAAGAATATACAAGCAGGACAATGTATTATCGAAGTTGACCCACGATATTTTCGTCCAACAGAAGTAGACAAATTGCAAGCAGACATTTCAAAAGCAAAAACTCAACTTGGCTGGGAGCCTGTTATCACATTTGAAGAATTGGTGCACATCATGATGGATCATGATTTGGAAGCATCGGGGATTGTTGCTCCAGGTCAGGGAAATCAGGCAGTACATAATAAAGGATTCGACTGGACATCGCATGTATTTGCGAAAAAGATAGAACAATCCGCAAGAGATATAGGATAAAAAAAGCCGCTCATTTGAGCGGCTTTTTTATTTACCATGTAAATCCATCTGAAATGACATCTTCGAGTTTAGTACCCGGACTATCATCTACTTTACCATTTCCAGTCACAAACAATTTTCCATCAATAATTTCCATTTTGCATTTTAGATTGTCATTGACAGTGATGAAAATTGAAGGAAGACCACGCAATGTGAATTTATCCATCATAGGATGCGAATCTGTGTGTGATTTCATGGAATAGATGACAATGCGATCATCAGGAATTCCAGCATCTTTCAAAATTCGGATTGCATGAGGAAATGTTTTCTTTGTCCCTTCACATGAACAGGAAGGATTTACGAAAAAATAGATCTTCTGATTTTTGTTTTTATAATTCTGATTTATCTCGCGGACCTTTGAATCATCAGGTACATAGAGGGACTTTTCTGCATCGAACCATGCATACCCTGCATTATTACTGATTTCAGTCAATGTTAATTGAGTTGCTGAATTTGATGGTTCTGTAGTTGTTGTGCATGAAGACAAAGTCAACATACCAATCATGATTAGCACTATTGATTTACAAATTGCATTCATTGTGTACTCCTTATTAATTCACTTCCAAAAGTAAGATAATTGGATGATTCTATCAGCGTAAAATCTGTTCCCATTGTTTTTTCTGCCAAGACTGCCATGTAGACTTGCTGTTTTTGGCTAAAACAATGAGATTTTTATACTCAGACTGTTGATAGAAGTATTGTAATATCTCCACTGCACTTGAAGACAATCGAGAATTTGGATTCCAAGCAGCGTCCAACATATTCCACAAAGACTTCTCATTCAATGTATTGATGCGTTTAATTGCATTCATCGCATTTCTTCGAGTCCAAAATTCAAATGATGGTCCGATATAATCAATGAGTGAATCCAATGCAATCATATCACCTTTGCCTGCACGAATCTCCAATGCTTTGATGCGAATCTGTGCATAGAGTCCAGTATCTTCCCGAACTTTTTCCAAATATGCCGGAACATCATTTGGAAATGCATCACTCAGTTTTTCCAATGCAGTTGTAATGATTGCATAGGAATCATCATTCAATAATTGCTCGATGTCCGATTTTAATTCTTTTGATATGGTGCGCAATCCATTCAGTGCTGATTTTCTGACATCTTCTGACTTGTCTGCCAGAGCCTTCTTGATTAGTGATAATGATCCAGCAGTTTTTCGTTCATGCATTTGATTGACAACTTCGCTTTTCATTGCATGAAATGTTTCATTGGCAAAGACTTTTGTCAAAAGTTCTTCTTTGCCGGGCTCTTCAATTTCTTTAAGGGCTATAAGAGCATCATAACGGTCAATCATATTCGGAGCTTTCAATACTTGTTCTCGTAATTCGGAATATGATTTTTTGAATGTGACGCGTTTAAGAATATTGCTTGATGGGTCAAACAATGTAAATGCTATTTCTTTATTACCCGGATTTGGTACGAGCACATTGTGAAATTGTTTATTTATCCATGCTGTTTTGCTGTCTTTGCTACCATCTTTATAATGCACCTCGAATACTATTGGCATGGCAAATGGTTTGGTGAGTTCATCTTGTTCATGAATCTGTTCTACATGAAAAACGGTATTCTTTACATTCTCTTTCACCACTTCCACATAATTGATAGAATAATGTGGTTCACCACCCTTATAAAGCCATTGTTCAAAAAACCAGTCCGGGCTTACGCCGAGTGTATCTTGAAAAGCGAGATACAAATCATTTGTTTCAACATTGGAATATGCATGATGTTGAAGATAGTGTTGTATAACTCTACGCACTTCATCTTCTCCATACACATACATCAACATGTCTATAACGGTTGAACCCTTTGGATATATTCGTGATGAACCGGAAGAAGGGTGAACAATTGGCAATCGATCTTTTTCACCGGCTGATAATGCCGAATTCTGTTCCCCTCTTCGATTCCATTGATATGCATCTTCTCCAAAATATTTTTTGGCATCATCCATGACAGACCCCGTATATCTCCGAAAGAAATATTTTGGGTAAAAGGTTGCAAAACTTTCCTGAAGCCAAACATGCTGTTGTGAGCGAGCGGTAATAAAATCACCAAACCACTGATGAGTAAGCTCATGAACATTTGTTGCTATATAACTTCTATCCTTGAAACCGCGTTTATCAACAAATGAAAAATCTCCAAAGGTGGTTGCAGTAGTATTTTCCATCGCACCAAATGTGAAGTCTTGAACCATTGCTTGTGCATAAGTTTTCCAGGGATACGGAATACCGATATACGATTCAAGCCAATCCATCATTTCTGTTGAGAAGCGATATGTAGGCTCTATCCGATCAGGTGATTCCGGATAATAATACAATGAATGTTTCACTCCGGAAGATGATTTCCGTTCTTCGATGGCATATTTTCCAACTATCAAAGTCAAGAGATAAGGCGCATGTGGTTTATTGATTCGATAATGCCATGTCTTTGTATTATCGCTGTTTTCTTTGACTGATAACAAATCGCCATTAGACAATACTTGATAGTCTTTGTCAAATGTTGTGATGGTTTCAGTGATGTATTTATCATTCATCTCATCATACAATGGAATCCATGCCCGGTTGTCAATGCCCTGACCTTGTGACCAAATCTGAGTTCGTGACCGTTTTGTTGTATCATTCCAGCCAATAAAGTAGAGTCCTTTTCTTGGTTTCGCTTCATAGACAAATGATATCGAGTCTATTTCATTCCAATGCATATTGAGTGGATAGACAATCACAGTTTGTTCAGAAGAACGATAGCGTACAGGCTTACCATTGTGCATAGCCTCTTTGATGGTGATATCAATTGCATCGAAGATGATAGAATCTACTGTTTTACGCAAGGGAGTAAATACATGGGTCACCATTCCCTTCACCAAACTCTGTTCTGGTTGAAAGCGTAGTTTGACAGACATAAACTGCATGTCGATGGGATGTTCTCTTGGTTCACTTTCAGGTGTCCGAACTCTCGTAGAAGTTGGAATCACCACCTGAGAAAACAGCATCGTTCCATAGAAAAAAGATATGAGTAATGATAATCGTAAAAACATGAAATCTCCGAAAATGAGAATCAACATAGCAACGCAAAGTTACAATAATTCATTGGTAATCAATTGATGTCATACAAAAACAAAAAGCCATGGTAACTCCATGGCTTTTTGTTGATAGATATGTGTTTTTTACTTTACTATCGAGAATGTATGCGAAGTAAATATTCCATTCATTCTCATCGTACATAAATAGGTTCCTGATGGAAGCATATCTGTATTGATTGGTATGCTATTCATGCCTTTATCGAGCATTATGGTGAAAGGCTGAATCATAGATGCTCCAAGAATAGAGTGAATGCTTATCACAGCTTCTCCGGGAACCAGCGACAAAATGCGTGCTTGGATATTATCCGAAGCAGGATTTGGAACGATTGATTGCAGACCATGTGTGGCATAATCAGCTGTGATTCCCTCATCCACTGAAACTGGGACAAGTTTTACCTTGATGATTTCAGAAGTGATTGTATCGCAGCGATCACTGATCACACACCAATATGAACCGGTATCTGAAATTGATGCATCGCTTTTTGCATAGACAGATGCATTTTCTCCATCAAGTTTTTGTCCATTCTTATACCATTGATATGCAAGGGGATCAACTCCAGCAGCATAAACATTCAAGATCATGGATTTGGTAAAATTACCTACAAAGTCTTTTGGCGTTTGAGAAAGAATAACCAATGGTTGCAAGAGCGAAATGTTTGCAATATTGGATGCTGTTGTTCCGCAAATACCTGTTACGATAGCGCGATAGCGACCAACTAGATTACTGTCCATTTTTGGAACGGTATAGGTGGCTTCTGTTGCACCGATGATATTCGTATCATTTCTTTGCCATTGATATGAAAGACCTGATCCTTGTGCTTCAACGGTTAATGTATGTGGTTTCTTTGTGCATACTTGATTTGAAACAGGTTGCTTCTTGATTGCTGTTGCTTGATAGTTAAGAATCTTCACAGGATTTGAAAAGAATCTTGCATTATTAGCAATGACTATAACTTCAAGTACATAATTGCTTGATGTATCAGAAGCATTAAGACTGTCGATGGTCAATGTTGGAGTATTGATTCCTTTATATCGCGTGTTCAAGGAAGACAGTGATGAGAATCCTTTTTTCCATTCATAAGAAAGTTGCATACCTGCAATGGTTGGATATACTTCTGCGCTTACACGAATATTGCCATTTGGACAAACGGTGGTATCCTTTGGTTGTCTTGCAAATAATACACCCGGCAAATAAATACCTGCAGTTGAACTTGTGTCTGATCCGCATCTGAACCAACGATATTTTGCCAAATGTGTTGGAGGCACACTTGCCACTTCAGCCCCAACATCAAAAATTGCAATTCCACCTGCAACTGTGTACTGATTTTGAATATCATTCAAAATTGTTGTTCGTGTTGATACAAGCAATTGCGCCTGATTTGTCAGAACGCTATCGGCACCTGAATTAGACTTGATGATGCAACGATAAAAACCCTCATTCTGATAACTTGCACGGCTGATAAACAATGTGTCATTATTTGTGTTTGGAAGTGTACGCTCAGGTTGCTGAAGTACTGTAATGACAGGAATGATTTCATCTGCGCCGATATAACTATTGCGTCTTTCGTCTCCATCAATGTCTTTGTCGACAATTGATTTGATAGTTTGATCACCAAATAGTTGTTCATCAACTCCATTCAAATGCAGTCCGTCAGTAGAAAATGCAATATTCTTGGAAAGAGAATTAGCATCTCTTGAAGTTGCCAATCTCCACTGTGGAAGTGTTGTGTATTGTGATGTAGTTATACCATCATTGATCTGTCCGATGCGACCTGAGTCTGTTTTAATCACATTGAAATCGGAAACGCTAAGAGGCATTGTTTGCGCTTGATTATACGCAATTGCAATGCCATAACAACGATCAGGATTTGTGATGATATTGTTTAAAGAAGTGATATTGCTACCACCATTGATGGAAAATAATGCAGCACTAAGCGATGTATTGGAACCTTTGATTGTATTATGATAAATTCCGGCAAATCCTGTATTGTTTAGTGAGATACCGGTTCCATTGCTTCCATTTCCACCAACGGTCATCATGTTATTTGCAATTGTTGTTCCTAATATCATGCTTCCTGGTGCTTCGTGAACTGCAATTGCAGCACCTTGTTTCAAATCGAGAATGACATTATTTGTAATCTTTACATTGCCAATTGCTTTTACAATTGAAATACCTTGATTTGCATTTGCGGATGGCTTCCATGAATTACCATGTATCAATGCATTATTGATATTTCTCAGCTGAACACCACCAGATTTTGATGTTGCGAAGACATTATTGATCAATGTGCAATTCACTGACAAAAGAGTTGTGTCATAAGCACTTTTTATTGCATAATCTCCACCATTGAAAAGTGAATTTTTGATGATGAGATCTTGAGCACTATTTGTTGATTCAATCGTAATACCATTTCCGGTTGCTGTCGAAGAAACATTGATCTCAACATTATCAAACAACAATGAAGAAGTATTATTACGAAGAACGATTGCATTTCCTAAAATGCCAGACATTGCAGAAACTTTTACATTGTTGAATTGAACATTATCTGTTCCATCCAATAGCATGACATAGTTTCTTTCAGTATATCTTGATGTGTATGATATTGTTGGTGCTTGATTGGTTTGAGGATCCGCTTTGAATATCACGGGTTTTAATGGAGTTGATCCAGGTATTTGACCGAATCTCAATTGTGCATCATAGATTGCTGGACGCACATGGAAGATCACTGAATCAAGAATTCCCCAATTGGAAATATAGTCTGTTGCGATTGCGACTGTACTAAATGATGGATCTTTTCCACCAATGGTATATATACCTTTCAATAATCCGGGTGCTACAAGTCGAGTGACTGCATTATTTCCTTGATTTCCATCTTGTTGTCCATTTGGCAACATTGCAACAGCCATCAATGATGTTAATGATGCAGGATTGAAACTAATAGAGTCAAGGGATACATCGAGTGTTTGTCCTGGATTGAGTATAGCAGGCAACATTTTATTTGCTCGCTTAATCACACCTTCATACAATTCAATATTTGCAGTGTTGATTGTATTGCTACCTGTATTTTTGATGGTAGCTGAAATCGCTTGCTTTCCTGGTGCAAATGGTGCAGGTGGCGTATTGATTGAAATCACAGCAAGATCATTTTGTGCGATGTCCAATACGCGTGCCATATAAAAATCATCTGAACCTTTTCCTGTCAATGTGAAAGGTGAAAGAATTGTTTCAAAGCCATGTGAACCTGTGATGACTGCTCCACCGGCTCCATTATGTGAAATGGCTTCGGCATTGTCATCAGAAGTTGATCCACCCTGTTTCACCCATTGTGTATTTCCATTGGCATTCAATTTTGCAACATAGATATCACTTCCACCTACGGAAGTGAGTGAACTTGCTCCAAATGAAACTGTTTCTGAAAACACTCCGGTTGTCATTACATTGCCTGCATTGTCTATGCTGACGCCAGTGCAATTATCATTGCCTGTGCCACCAATCAATTGTGCCCATGACACAACTTTTGCAGGTGTGACTTTTGCAAGAATACCATCAGTTCCACCGAGTGCATTCAGTGTTTGCTGACCTATTGTAACATTCCCATTTGTGGTACCTGTCACATATACATTACCTTGTGGATCAATATCAATATCATCAGCAGATTCACTTTGTGTATCACCAATTCCCAATAACCAAGAAAATCTGAATACTGAATCAACTGAGTAATTTGCCAAGAAAATATCTGTCAATCCTTTTGACACAAGTGAGTCATTGCTGAATCTTGTTTTACTGGAGAATGTCCCATTGAACGAAACACCACCTGAATACACAACGATGTCAGAGGAAATATCATCATTCACTCCGCCACCGCGAGTATGCGACATAATGCGTCCATTTTCATCAAACTTTATGATGGCAATATCTTTACCACCAGCACTAGCATATTTTACTGTGTCTGCTGCCTTCGCAATGAATGTCATTGAATCAGCATATGTTGATGTCAAATACACATTACCTTGTGCATCACAACTCACGCCGGTTCCCATATCATCGCCAACACTACCAAGCGTACGCACCCACAGTAATAATCCTGCTTGCGAATATTTTGCGAGATAAATATCTTTTCCGCCTTTGCTGTCTACAAATGTTCCGCTCACACCGACAGTTTGTTCAAAGTATCCGGTTGCGAATACATTGCCATTTGCATCACTTGTAATTGCAAGCACGCGTTCATTTCCCGGACCAGCAATACGATTCACCCATACTGCTTGACCATCTGCAGTGAAGCGAATCAAGAGTCCGTCCTCTCCGCCACTACCGGGAATAGTGATGAGCCCAAAAGAAATTGAACTTGAAAAATATCCGCCGGCATATGTGATGCTCGGTGAATATCTGTGAATGGTTAGGCCTTTGTCTGACTGAATATTTCCACCACTCTTTGCAAGATCCCAACCGGGTTCTTGCGCTTGCAATAATGAAGCAGTGAATAATAACAGCGCAAACAGCAATGAAGTAAGCTTGCGATTCATGATAACCTCTAACAATAAATAAAATTATGAACACAGTATTGCTTGACTTAGGGCATACTCAATATCTGTTATTGAAAGGTGATACCTTCAGAACAGAAGTCGAAGAATCTCGGGCCATTTCGTGAATAAGATCACACGATACCCAAGATATGTCCCTACGCCAATCATGGTGAGACCGGCAAAACGCTGAATTCTCATAGTGAACTCAGCAGAAAACCTGGCCTTGAAATGCAGGAGTAAGCGAAGAAGCAAATACATCCATGCAAAATTTCCTATCCCGAACCCAAAAGAGAACAGGATGCTGTCCAACGAAGAAATTGCAATCATATTGCTATGCTGCACAAACATGCAGGTATAAGCCAATGATGGCAAAAATGTTGGGTTAGCCATATTTGCAAGAGCAATTGCTATACCAAGGAAAAAAGGACCCCCTTGCTTTAAGCGCTCCATAATACGCTTTAATGGCGAATTATCAATGCTAATCGCCATATCTGAAGAATTTGAAGAATATTTTGGGGTTTTGAACTGTAAAAGCCCAAAAATGAGCATCGCTGCGATGCAAATACCCTGAAAAAGGAGCATTGCAAAGGGATATGTGTCAAAAAAGTTCTGTAAAGAGCCAAAAACAGCTGTTGTGAACAGCATGGCTATCAGACAGTATATCATGTCCATCAGGGAAGCCCCAATTCCAATCAGGATGCCACCTCTCTTATCATTGTTAAGCGCTATCTTAATCACGGACACGCCTATTGGTCCGGGAGGGATTGCCAAAACAAAGCCGACTGCTATGCCAATAAGTAATGTAACTAGCATGGGCTAAGGCGCTGAGCCTCATTAGTGCAACAATGAAGAGAGATCCCATGACCCCTTTTCCACATGCCAAATCTACGCATTTGAGAAAACCCCGCCAAAAGTGTCAGATTAGGTGTTTAAATTCTTTCACACTTTTGACACTTTCTGCACAGATTTATCATTGTTTAGCGAATGAACGATGTTGCCAAACATTTGGTTTTATCACCCTATCAAGACTTTGGCACAAATTTTCGTTTGTGAGAGTAGGTGATGCATGGTAATTTGCATTCGATTTTTAGTATCATTCATAAGCAACTGCCTATTCTTCTTACGATACATGTCTATTACATATCATGGTTTTTCATGAACATTCTTCCCCTGGGGAATCCGATATTCGGTAAGGGAACAATCAAAATGTTGATGTACATGTTTGATCATGCAATTTCATTGTAAGGAGTTTTTAATGGCATTATTTGCAAAACATACTGTTTCTATGATCAAGGGGATATTACTATTGGTATTTGCCATATTCAATGTGGCAAGCATTAGGGCACAATACGGAATTCCGAAGGGGTCAATCATTACATCAACACCCAAGATATTTACTGTAAACATTGAAGTCAAGATTATTGGTTTTGATACCATCACTACCGTTGATGGAAAAAAGACCATTCTTCCAAAAATCAAAGATGCTCATATCATCGGCGAACCGGGATCTCCAACTTCTTATGTATATTCAATTCCACTCACTGTTCCGAGTGAAAACGGTTTTGCATTGCAATCTTGCAAAACAGGTGTCATTCAACAAGTGAAAGGAACAATTTCCCCAATTCCTTCTCTCCAAAAACAATCCGATTCCATTTCAGATTTTGTTCATGTCATGAATGCATCGGCTTATGCGAACACTGAACTTGCATCGTGGGCATCTATGTCATATTCAGGAATTGCTCGCAATAGACATATCGCTCATTTGATCATCAAAGCATTTCGGGTACAACCACAAACATCTCTCATTGAAATTCCAAAACGGATTGAATGTACCATTGCATTTTCACCCAATACATCAATCATTCCTTTTAATGTTGATAGTGGATTCGATGATATTGCATGTACGGCCAATCATAAAGAAACAAAAAACTGGATTGTACAGAATACTCAACAATTTGCAAAGATCATACCTCATACGGTAGAATCCACGGAACATTGGGCGCAAGTCAGCGTTACGAAACAAGGCATCTATAAACTCGACAAAGCAATGTTGGCTTCTGCCGGAATCATTGCAAGTAAAGATATTCTCTCAACCATCAAAGTATTTGGATTGGGTGGCACACTTTTGCCTGAACAAGTTGACTCCGCAAATGCAAATTCCATGTGCGAACAATCAATAATCGTACGCACAAATCCTGATGGCGAATTAGAAGGTGTCTATTTTTATGGTGAACCTGCAACCGGTTTCAGACTCAATACTGATGATGCAGGAAAGAATCTTGATTTCAGACATTTCACTCATCCATACTCAAAAGAATCTTCATATTTGATAACGATAGGTGGATCTCCCGGATTGCGTGCAAAAGCATTGCCATCCATATCATCAGACTCAATCATCCATCGACCTTCAACATTCATTTCTCGGATATTCAATGAAGAAGAATTGATGAATGCATTCTCTGCTCCATCCGGAAGAATTTGGTTTGGAAAAACAATTGAGTCACTGTCGCCAAGAATTTACACAACGATTCTTCAAGATTTAGCTAGAACCGATTCCATCACATATAGATATAAAGCCGTCAGCAAAACAAAACAAGATGGAACATTGACTGTAAGCGAACAAAGCAAGGAAATTGATATTGTGAATATCATGGGAACAAATCCATTTGGTTCCAATGATTATGTCGAAGCGATGGGAACACCCTTGCGTGAAATTAGAATGCCCGCATCGGCAATTGCACAAGACAATCGCTCCATTTTACGATTCTCTTATGAAAGTCCACTTGGAGGTCCGGCTTCGACTGCACTTTTGGACTGGTTTGAAATCTTATATCCACGAACACTCAATGCATTCAACAATGAATTGGAAGTATATTCTGATTTGAAGAATAATGGTGGAACTGAATATAATGTGTCGGGATTTTCAGGACAAAATATCCTAGGATTCGATATTAGCAATCCACGATATCCGCAATTATTGCAAAACATGTCAACAACCGGTGGCATCTATGTTTTTCGCAATACTGAATCCAATTCTCAACCACGCAGATATTTCATTTCAGGTACAGTTATCACACCTTCAATCAAACAGATCAGTCTTGCAGGATTGCGCATGAATAATGAAGGTGCAGACATGCTCTTGATTACACATCAGGATTTGCTTGAATCAGCGAATGCATATAAAACATATCGAGAATCAACAGGAATGTCTGTAAAGGTTGTGACAACCAAAGACATTTACTCCGAATTTTCAAGTGGGATGACTGATGTCACCGCAATCAGGGATTATGCAACATATGCTTTGAACAAGTGGACAAAAAAACCACGCTATATGATGTTCTGGGGCGATGGACATTATGACTATAAAAACATTCAAGTTTCAAGTACAAATTTTGTTCCAACATATCAAACCGATGATATTCCACAATATTATAGAGAAACAGTCTCAGCTTGTGTTGATGATTATTTTGCTCGATTGATTGGCAAAGACAAATTAATAGACATCATCATGGGTCGCATGCCTGTTCTTTCAAATCAAAATGGAATGTGGCTTGTTCAAAAAATCAAAGACTATGAACAACAATTGGTGAAAGGTACATGGCAACAAACCGTATGTTTGATTGCAGATGATGGTCCAACCGGAAATGGAACAGAAGGAACACAACATACAAGTCAATCAGAAAGTCTTGCGAGGGATTTCATACCACAAGACATGCTATTGAAGAAAATTTATTTAGCTGAATATCCTGCAGAAATTGTATCAAATGGAAGAAGAAAACCATTGGTGACACAAGATTTGCTATTTGAAATAAACAATAATGGGATGGTATTGCTCAATTGGATTGGACATGGCAGTCCTCGCTTATGGGCACATGAAAGAATTTTTGAAAAAGAAACTACAATCCCACAAATGTTGAATAAGGATAAACTCTTTTTCCTTACTGCTGCAACATGTGACTTTGGACGCTTCGATGATGCGGAGCGGGAGTCTGGCGCAGAAGATCTTGTGCGTAGTGAACGAGGTGGAGCAATTGGAGTTCTTGCAGCAACAAGACTTGTATATTCCTATGAAAATGCCGACTTCAATGAAAAGTTCTATGCTGAGTTGTTTTCTCGAGGCTCCAATGGATTGTATCATACAATCGGCGAGGCAATGTTCAATACAAAGCAAGTACGCATTAGAGAAAATGATGAAAAGTATTTGATCCTTGGTGATCCAGCTCTGCGCTTGCACATTCCATATGATATCGTGACATTCGATACCATAAATGCAATTGCAATCGATGATACTGGAAATCTTCCCGATTCATCGCTCATTCGCATGAAAGCATTGCAAACTGTTTCGATAAAGGGTAGTATTCGAAAAAGCAATGCTCAAGATATTGATGAAAGTTTTAATGGAACTGTGTTCGTCACAGTGACAGATAGCGATACTGAATTAAAAGTCAAAGATCCAATTGATGGTGCAACACATACTATCAAAGAACAAGGAAGCATACTTGCGAGAAGTACATTTCAAGTTATCAATGGATATTTCACAGGATCGTTCATTGTACCAAAAGACATCGGATTCACAAATAAGCGTGGAAGAATGATAGGCTTTGCTTATTCCTCTGATGAAAAAACTGCGAAGGGTAGTACAACCGCTTTCACAGTGGGTGGCATTGAAACTCTTTCAGAACCCGATACGATAGGTCCGACAATTACAGTGTATTTAGACAATCGAACATTTCTTCCCGGAAATTTGGTCAGAAGAAATCCACTGCTGATTGTTGATTTGTCTGACAATACTGCAATTAATGCAACTGGCGCAGGTATAGGACACAATATTGAAGCATGGTTCAACACTGATAGAATTCCTGTTGATCTCACAAATGAATATAAAGCCAATTTGACTGATGCAAGAACAGGCACTGCTCAAAAACGAATATTTACATTGAAGCCCGGTACAAATTCAGTCCGCGTTCGTGCTTGGGATGTTTGGAATAATTATTCAGAAACGGAAACATATTTCAGACTTGCAGACAATGATTCCGTGTTGATTACAGAAGGACTCTTCGTTTACCCAAATCCAACTGACAATGAAGCATATATCGGATTCATTCACAATCAATCTCTCCCAACCGTGGCGGAAATTCGTATTTTTGACATGAATGGAAGATTATTGAAGAAAGATACATTTGAAAAACAAGAATTGCATACTTGGACATATCATTGGGATTGCAGAGATGAATATCATGCCCCCGTTCCGGTAGGTGTATATCATTGCATCATGCAAGTGCATCAATCAAATGGTCCAGGTGCATTACTTCACGGAAAAATCATCGTCAATCGATGATCTAACACAACGAATAAAAAACACACAGTATCACTGATAGAATGGAAAAAAATATGAAGAACAACATGACAACCAAATGCTTGGTGATTGCATTGGTATTGATGAGCGGGGCGGTACAGTTATTTGGTCAAGCCGCTGTACCTTTCATCACAATTTCACCGGATTCGCGGGCCAATGGTATGGGGGAAGTGGGGACAGGCCTTGCAGATAATATTTATGCTCCACACTGGAATTTGGGTGGACTTGGTTTCCAAGTACCTGAAACAACCAAATCCAATGATAAACAAGTTGCTTTGGCCTATGCGAAGTGGCTACCACAATTCAATGCAGATTTGTTTTATGCACATGCTGCATATAGTCAATATGTTCCTTCGCTTGAAGGTACAATCAATGCAAATTTCATGCTCATGAATTTGGGTGAATTCAAAAGAACTGATTTCAGTGGCAAAGTACTGAATACATTTCGCTCATTTGAATATTCTCTAGGCGTGGGATATGGAACAAGGATTGCAGATGATATAGGTGCCGGCTTTCAATTGAAATATATTGAATCCAATTTGGGCGCACCTGTAAATGTGCAAGGAAGCGGAACAGGTGATGGTATCGGTCGAAGCTTGGCATTCGACTTGGGTATGCTTTGGAGACCAGAGCAATTGGATCTGTTCGGATTGGATCTCGGTGACAAATTTGGTCTTGGTTTCAATCTCGCGAATATTGGTCCGAAAGTTACATATATCAATGTATCAGACCCACTTCCAACAACATTGAGAGTTGGAACAGGCATCACTGTATTGGAAGATGAATTCAATAAATTGACATTCGCTTTTGATATGGCAAAATTACTCGTGCGTCGTGATAGTATTGTTAATGACCCAATACCAAAATCATTTATCACCGCTTGGGAAAGAGGTGGAATCGAAACTTCATTTGGTGTTGAGTATTGGTATGAACAAGTTGTTGCACTTCGCGGTGGATATTTTTCTGAACCGGCTTCAATCGGAAATAGAAGATTCTTCACAGTTGGAACAGGCATTCGATATGATGTCTTTGATTTGAATTTCAGTTTTGTCATTCCGGTTGAAGAAAATCATCCACTTGGTAATACCATGCGATTCTCGCTGATTGGAAAAATTTAAATAGATTCAATACTGTTGATTAAACAGGGAAATGCCTCGTGGTATTTCCCTGTTTCTTATTCATGCCAAACTCCAATTCACATACTCAAGCATGTATTCAAAGATTATCCATGATCTGCATCATGGGATGTATTTTTCATGTATTGATTGCCGGAATATATTCAATCACTCCGCAATCAGATGCTTTGGATTATCATGAACATGCTTTGCGTCTTGCCAATACACATGCATTCACGGTGCAGGATACACCAACTGCATATAGACCCATCGGATTTCCCGCATTGCTTTCTATTGCATATATGATTGCACCAAGCATACTTGCAGGATTCATGCTGCAATCTTTGCTCATATCCATCACAGCATTGTGCATTGGCATAACTCTACATCACTATGGCATTTCGGAAAAGAAGGCATTGATTGCATCCGGAGTTTATCTTCTCATTCCGATGACATGGGTTCAGTCCATGACATTGATGTCAGAACCTTTGGCAATATGCGCAATGATGCTGAGCATCGTAGTGCGATTAAAATATCAAACTACTCTTTCACGGGGCGTGGAAGGTTTGCTTTGGGGTATAGCAATATTGACAAGACCCATCATGTTGTTTTGTGTTATTGGTATTGCTGTTCATGATATCATCAAGAAGTCAAGACCATTCGCACACACTGCACTATTTCTTTCTTGCATGATACTATCATTACTGCCTTGGATGATTCGAAATGCTCAGATTTTCGGATCACCAATCATTGCAACAAATACAGGAATCAATTTGTATATCGGAAATAATGCTCATGCTAATGGATCTTATAAAGTCATTCCTGAGATGAAGATAGTTGATTCACTTCCGGAAATGGAAGCCAATACATTGGCTCTTTCAAAAGCAATTGATTATATACAACAATATCCATTGCAAGCATTTGCTTTATTACCAAAGAAAGTTGCTTATCTATGTTCTTCTGATGCGTATTTACCTTTACAATTATTTCACATTGAGGCATCTTCATATCGAGAACGATTATTGCAGCTTCCTTTGTGGTCAATCATTCTAATTATTCCGGGATATGTATTGATGTATAGCGGAGTTTCTCATGCTTCGATATTCCGTTCATCACAATATTCTCTTTTCCTTGTGATTCTTCTTTGTTTGATTCTTCCCTGCATGATATTTTTTGGTAGCGCAAGATATCATGAGCCAATGATTCCATTATTGCTCATTGCAGCAGTGATGGGTTATGAAAAAGGTGCGAGTCTCATCGGCCCTTCGAAAATACTTCCAATTGCACTTGTGCTTCTTTGGATGATTGAATTCTCAATGGTTTTTCTCCACATGTAATGTGTATATCATGACTGTTCCTACAAAAATTCATCGACCAAAACCATATCTCTTATACATTGAATGGAGTGATGGATTTACATCTTCTATTCTACTTGAAACAATGCGTGATCAATGTCCATGCGCGGCATGTCAAGGAGAAGAAATCATGGGACAAAAAATATCATTCGGCATAAAAATGTTCAAGCCCGGAATGAATGAACTCAAGGAACTTACTCCTGTTGGAAATTATGGCATACAAGCCACATGGGCTGATGGACATGCAACGGGCATTTATACATGGACTGGCTTGAGGGCATTATGTGAAGTGCATGCTTTGTCTTCAGAACAATTATCAGAACTCGCATCCAAAGAATAATCATATGCATATCAATAGATTCATACTTGTGCTGACATGGTGTTGCATGTCATTCTCTGCTTTTGGACAAGGCTTTCCTACTTCTGCTTTGCATGTCATTGATTCAGCATTGAATATACTTGGCATGAATGCGATTGACCTTGCAATGCCCCATGATATCATCAAGCCCGATAAGCATCGCACGCCACTGCAAATCTCTTTATTCGAACAACCAATGAAGATGGGTGACATTGCAATGTCCTATGTACATGGTACACAAGCAATGATGCATGACAGTAGTCAGCTCTGGTTTGAACAACTCATGAAAGATGGACATCTCGGTTCTTATACTCAGCGATATCTTCATGATGAACTTACCGCAGGTGAAATCGACAAACTTATCGGACATCAACTTGATCGCATCACGAATCTCACGACCGCTGTGTTGCTCAGACAATATCTTGGTCCGATTCTCTATGTAATACAACAAACAGAGACTTCGCGCAATCGTTTATTGAAAGATACAATGCTTGTGAATCAAGCAGATTCATTATTGATGCTTTCGCAAGAATCTGAAACATTATCTCTCTATGCCATGAAGCAATCCGAAATTGAAGGCATGGCTTTGGCAAAACGATTTTTCTCGAGAGCACAATCTCCAAATGAACTCATTGAATATGGTTTATCACTTATTGCTTCTCACCCAAAACTATTTTCCATTGCGGAAAAAGTACGAGAAGAGTATGCAAAAGAACTCAAGCCACTGCGGTTGAATACACCATATGGAACCATTGCAATTGGTTCAAGTGGAAATGATGTGTATGAAGGAAATTTCTTATTGATACTTGACCCAGCAGGTAATGATGTCTATGCAATCAAAGGTGGTAAACAACAAGCGCTACAACATCCCGTACAATGCATCATAGATTTTTCCGGTGATGATCAATATCGTGGTGGAGATTTCACATTGGGTGCTGGATATTTTGGTATTGGAATCTTGCATGATCTTGATGGCCATGACATCTATTCCGCAGGAGATGTTTCTCTTGGTGCAGGAATCTTCGGTATTGGATTTCTCCATGATGAATCTGGTGCAGACATGTATTCATCCAATACGCAAACACAAGGTGCAGGATTTTTTGGCATTGGAATCATGCAAGATGAATCCGGAAATGATATGTATGCCATTCAAGCACATGGACAAGCATTTGCAAGTACGCGTGGTGTGGGTATCTTAACCGATCATCAAGGCAATGATTCATATATCTGCTCAAGTCCGTTCAAAGATATTCTGCGATATGATAATCACTTCGAATCATTCGCACAGGGTGCTGCACTTGGGTATCGACCAATTGCATCCGGTGGACTTGCTTTGCTATTGGATCATGCAGGAAATGATGCTTATGTATCAGATATCTATGGACAAGGCACCGGCTATTGGTTTGGGTTCGGTGGATTGATAGATCTGCAAGGTTCAGATTTGTATAAAGCATATCAATATGCGCAAGGTTCTGGAGTGCATCTTGCTCAGGGATTGCTTTGGGATTTGGACGGAGATGACAATTATATTTCTCATGGTGTTTCGCAGGGATGTGGTCATGACATCGCAGTTGGTTATCTGCTCGATGAATATGGAAATGATACATATACCGTAGAAAGTCTTTCACTTGGGGCAGGAAATGCAAATGCCATTTCCTTATTCACTGATCTTCGAGGTAATGATTCATATATCGCGATGAATCAATCAAATACTATGGGATATTCTGATTTCAGAAGAAATTATGGCATGATCGGAATATTTGCGGATGCTGGTGGAACGGATTATCATGTGCATACTCAAAGAAATAATGCAATGAGCAAACAATCCACCTATGGATTATTCATGGATGGTGAATTCAATCTTTCCCAAAAGGCAGTTCCCGAAAGCAGTCACATGGACAATAGTGTAATTGAAAAGGATGCCGGAAAAACATGGTCCGCCATGGACTCCCTCTTCATCCGAGCTTCCGCCGCTCCATTGCGTTATCAGTCAGGCGTGGAACCAGCACGAAAAGAGATGATTGCACATGGTCTCGAAGCATTGACATATTGTCAAGAACATTTCGGTACCATCATGCCGAGGGAAAGGCTTGCCCTCGAGCAAATTATCCCTGCCTTGCATGCAGTCTATCCACAAGAAGTTGAATTGGCATTAATGAGAGCCTGCGAGGATGATAGTGCGGAAGTTTCGGCTTTTGCCATGACGCAATGCGGAAAACTCCGCATTCAATCATCAATTGGTTCATTGCTCAATGTTTTGGAGCATGATCAATGGCGATTGCGATCCATAGCTGCAAGACAATTGGGGGAATTTGATGTCTTGCCTGATACCGCAATTAAAATCCTTTCGCGCCGACTCCATGATGAACAATATATGGTCCGTGGGTCTGCTGCCTATGCAATTGGCAAGTTGATGCCTCAACAAGCAGTTGAAATATTACAGACCGCATTCTTTGAGCAATTGCAAATTGTGCGAAATAATGCCATAAAAGGCATGGAGGCATCAAAAAAGATCACAGTTCCCGTATTGCAACACATCTTTGAAGGACAACAGCCGGAAAAAGTCCAGCAGCTCCTCATTGGGCTTTTGCAACTAGCAGATACATCGGTAAAAGCCAAAGATTTGGCATCAATCATGGCAAATACATCAAGTCAAAGGCAAAAGGTTATGCTCGAGGATGCAATCAAGCAGGCCAAAACCACAGAATCCGAAAGGGCAAAAGAGACAATCATTCTCCTTCACAAGAGCACCAAAGACCCAGAAATCAGGGAACTTTGCATAAAAAGTGGCTATATACAGCCAATTTCTGGAAAGAAACGGTCCAAAAAGTAAGTTTTGGCACGATATATGTTTATTCAACTATGCCTAAACAACATACATAGTTTGACAAGACTGTGGAAAAGTTTACACACATTGTTGATTTCCTGACAATGCATTGCAACATGCGTGTACTTTTTCCGGAGTGGATGATCCATCCCGATTGCTGTTGATAAAATTTTTATCACAACTTTCTTTTGTGTCTTGTAATTAAATTTGTATTTTGGCACGATGGTAAGAGTGTGCATACTAGCCTACTTTATTGATTAAAGCAGTTGTAAATTTGCCTTAAACTCTTATTAATCAAGAAGTTACAAAATGTTGATAATGTTTGTGGCTACACTTTATGAGCTGTGTTCACAGGTTAAATCCTTGTGGAATGATCATTAAGGGTCACAATGAATCAACAGATTGTTTGATAATATGAACTGATAACAGAAAAAACAATTCAAAGGATATGTACTTTGGAACAGTTTTTGCTGTGTCTGTGATGATATATTGCGCTTGGAGTGTAAGTTCAATATTCTCAAAATTCGATAAGTAATTGAAATACATAGTTTTACGATCAATTTATTTTGGAGTTCACATGAAAACACGTTTAGGCATTATGCTTGTGTTTTTGATCCTTGCAGGATTAGGCTTCTCTTCCCAAAGCCTCAATGCTCAGACTTACACTGTAAGTAATTGGGTAATTGCAGGTGGTGGAATGATGTCAGCTGAAGTAGGCAATGGCATGAAAATGCATGGTACAATCGGTCAATTTGCGGCCGGACAATTCGCTCAGGGCGGAAACAAATTGTATGTAGGTTTTTGGGGTCCAACAACACAAGGTGCAACCGGTGTTGAAGACAATACCCCTTCAGTTTCAGGAATGAACATTATTTCGAACTATCCAAATCCATTTTCAATGATGACAACAATTAACTATACAGTGCCACAAAGTGCTGTATTGTCAATGCGTGTTGTTGATATGGTTGGTCGCGAAGTAAGAATGTTAATCAATAATGAGCAAGCTGAATCAGGTAATCATTCCATTCAATGGGATTCTAAAGATGATTCAGGTGCAGATGTAGGTGCAGGTAATTATGTATGCGAGATGTCACTCACTGTAAATGGTGAAGTATTGAAAGCTCGTGTACCTATGATGCTTGTTAAGTAATGTTTGAAAGTTAACGTTTAGTATAATTTTTATTTTTCTTTTCGGAGTTATCAGCATGAGAAAAGGTTTTCTTGTTGGCTTGGCAGCAACCAGTGCATTGGCTTTGCCGATTAGCAATGTTGAGGCGCAAGTCCCTCGTTTCATCACGTTCCAAGGTGTTTTGCTTGATGCAAGCAATAAGCCTGTAGCAGATGGATCTTACGCAATTCGTGTTCACGTTTATGATCAAGCAGCAGGTGGAGCAGCGCTCTACACTGAAAATGCAACAGCGGTTACATCCGGTGGTGCTTTCTCAGTTGTTCTTGGTTCTAACAACCAACTTCCACCATCAGTTGATTTTAAAGCTGGTTATTGGGCAGCAGTTCAGGTTGGCAACAATCCTGAAATGCCACGCATGAAAATGACAACAACAGGTTATGCATTTGCATCTGACTATTCATACAATGCAGCGAATGCAGCAAATGCAGCAAATGCAACATATGCAGCGACAGCAGGTACAGCAGCTCCTTCAGGACCTGCAGGTGGTGACCTCACAGGTACATATCCTAATCCCGAAATCAAAGCTGGTGCAGTTGGCGCAGCAGAAATTGCTGATGGCTCAATTGAACAAAGACATTTTTCAGCAAACTTGACATTTCCTCCTACAGGCCCTGCAGGCGGAGATTTGACAGCATTTTATCCAAATCCTAAGATTGCAGTTGGAGCTGTTAAGTCAGTTCACATCGGCGATCAACAAGTTATTGAGCAAAAAATCGCAACAGGCGCAATCAACTCAAGAACTATTCTTGATGGTGGAATTGCAACTGTAGATATTGCGAATAGTGCTGTAACAACAGCAATCATCGCAGATGGTACAGTAGCTCCTGTTGACCTCAATACAGGTGCAACAACTGCAGCTGCTAATGAATTGCTCATGGCAACTGGTGCAAACTCACAAGTTTGGTTGAACCCACCTACAGCAAATCATCAGTCATTGCACTGGGATGGTTCTTCAGTAAGCTGGAGAAAACTCACACCTTCAACATTGGCAACAGAAACAAATGCAGCAGCTAATACAAATACAGCTGTTGGTTTGAATCGCTTGCTCATGGGTACAGGTCCAGACAATGGTGGTGGTGGAACACAAGGTTGGTTGAATAATCCAACTGTCAATCGTAATGTTCTTCGTTACAATTTGGCAAGTAATTCACTCCAGTGGTCAGCAAACAATGCACTTGATTTCCCAATTGACGAAACAGTGAACTTGGCAACAACAATGTTCAACCTCACAAATCAAGGTGCAGGTACTACTGGTCAATTCAACAATTCAAGTACAGGAACTGCACTTTCTGCAGTTAATATTGGTACTGGTACTGCTTTGAATGCTCAAAGTAATACTGGTCTTGCATTGAGTGTATTGTCAACTGCACAAAACACAGCTACAACTGCACAGATCCAACATAATGCTACTGGCGGTTCTGCTTTGACTGTTAATACAAGTTTCAATCCATTGTTTAACTCAAGTGCAACAGGTATTACTGTAAACAATCCTGCATTTGGATATTCAGTTGATGTAAACAGCAATCCTTCAAATGCAACCACACTTAACAATGCAGGTGTAAGAGTTACACAAGCTGGTCGTGGTGAAGGTATTATTGTTAACAAATCACGCGGTAATGCTGATAATACCACAGCAGGTATTGCTGTAACAATGGCTGCAGGTTCTGCAGGTAATGGTATTTCTGTTAACTCAGGTAGTAGTGCTTCAGCAGTAACAGTTGCTTCAACTGGTGCAGGTGCAGCTTTGACAGTTACACAAGGTACAACAAACCTTTTGGCAACTAATACCGGTGTTTTGACAGCAGGTAATACAACAGTTGCTGGTACATTGAATGCAGGTGCTTCAACACTTGGTGCAACAACTGCAACAAATATCAACAATACACCAATTGGTAATACAACACCAAGCACAGGTGCATTTACAACATTGTCAACAACAGGCTTGGCAACACTAAGTTCAGCATCAGCTGGTTCGCTTACTGTTGCAGGTAATACAACAACAGGTAGCTTGAATGCAGGTACAACAGTACTTGGTGCAACTACAACTGGTACTTTATCTTCAGGTGCATTGACAACAACCGGCGGTGCAACTATCACCGGTACAACTAATATCAATACATCAGGTACTTCTGTTACAACAATCGGTAATGCAACAGCTCCAGGTGCTCCAGTAGTAGTAGCAGGTGCATTGTCTGCAACAAATGGTGCAACAGTAACTGGTAATCTCAGTGTATCAGGAACATCAACACTTACAGGTAATACTACCGTTGGTGGTACACTTGGTGTAACTGGTGTATCAACACTTGGTACAACAAATACCGGTGCATTGTCATCAACTTCAGCAACAGTTGCTGGTAATACAACAACCGGAACATTGAATTCAGGTGCTTCAACACTTGCTTCAGCAACAATCTCCGGTGCAGCATCAGTAGGTACAAACTTGAATGTTACAGGTAATACAACAACTGGAACATTGAATGCAGGTACTTCAACACTTGGTGCAACAAATGCAGCATCATTGACAACTGGAACTGCAACAATTTCCGGTGGAACAATCAATGGTACAGTGATCGGTAATACAACACCAGCAGCTGGTACATTCACAAATTTGACAGCCAATACTTCATTGACTACATCAAATGCTGTGATCACCGGTGGAACAATCAATGGTACACCAATTGGCGGAACAACTCGCTCAACAGGTGACTTTACCACATTGTCAACATCTGGTTTGGCAACACTCAATTCTGCATCTGTTACAAACAATGCAACAGTTGGTGGAACACTTGGTGTAACCGGTGTATCAACACTTGGTACAACAAATACCGGTGCATTGTCATCAACTTCAGCAAATGTTACAGGTAATACAACTACCGGATCATTGAATTCAGGAGCTTCAACACTTGCTTCAGCAACCATTACTGGAAATGCTACAGTAGGTGGAACTCTTGGTGTAACCGGTGGAACTACACTTGCAGGTTTGAGCGCAGGTGCATCAACATTGAACTCAGCAACCATTACAAACAATGCTTCAATTGGTGGTAATGCTACTGTTACAGGAACACTTGGTGTAACCGGTGCAACAACACTCGGAACATTAACAGCTACATCATTGAACAATACAGTGATTGGTAATACTGGTGCAGCAGCTGGTACATTCACAACATTGAATGCCGGTACAATCACTAATACAACATCATTGACAACACCATCAGCAACAATTTCAGGTGGCTCAATCAATGGTACAGTGATTGGTAACTCAACACCTGCAGCTGGTACATTCACATCATTGACAGCTGCAACAGCAACAATCAATGCTGGTAATATTAATAATACTGTAATTGGTGCAACAACTAGAGCAAATGGTACATTCGCAACATTGGTTGCA
This sequence comes from Bacteroidota bacterium, assembly GCA_009919265.1. Lineage (GTDB taxonomy): Bacteria > Bacteroidota > Ignavibacteria > Kapaibacteriales > UBA961 > UBA961. The sequence continues at coordinate 101,429 of RGCF01000001.1, forward strand.
GATGGTCTTGCAAATACACCAATTGGTGCCGGTGGTACTGCTTCAACAGGTGCATTCACTTCTTTGACTACATCCGGAGCAGCAACACTTAACTCTGCATCTGTTACAAACAATGCTTCAGTTGGTGGAACACTTAATGTAACTGGTGCAACTACGCTTGCAGGTTTGAATGCAGGAGCTTCAACACTTGCTTCAGCAACCATCAAGGCTTGTCAGTTACTTCTGGTAATACTTCTCTTAGTGGCGGTACAGTTAGCATGACTGGTACTACTAATACAGTGACTGGTGCAACAAATATCAATACAACAGGCACAAACCTAACAACCATTGGTAATAATACAGGCGCAGGTTCTGCTACCCAAATCGGAGGAACTCTTACTTCAGCCGGTTTGGTAACAGCTTCAAATGGTTTGACAGTGACAACCGGTAACGCTACAGTTTCTACTGGAAATATTGTGGCCACTATTGGAAATATCCAAGCAACAACAGGTGCAGTTTCTGCTAATTCAACAGTTACTGCTGGAACAGGTTTAGTTGCTACTACTGGTGGTTTAACATTTTCTGGAAAAATAGATGCTTCTGTTGGTGATCCTGGTACCAATATTAATGCGATTGACCCTACATTGCATTCAGTATGGAATATAGGAGCTATTGGCGGCTTTACAATAGAAAATATGCCAAATGGTTCAGAAGGTCAAATTATGTACA
>RGCF01000002.1 GCA_009919265.1 Bacteroidota bacterium
CAAACCTCCGTTGAACGACGCTCAATCGCCAAATGTCTGAAGGCAAGTTGTAAAGTATTGAGATATGCAACTAATGTTGTTGGTCCTGTGATAACAACATTGTAATCTCTGCGGATCATGTCAGATAAACCGTATTGATTCAATATTTCAGCATAGAGTCCTTCTGTTGGGACAAACATGATCACAAAATCAGTTGTAGTGGGAGGATTAAAATACTTTGATGAAATTGTTTTAGCATTTGAGACAACAACATCAACAAATGCTTTCCTTGCGGATTCCAATTCCTTTTGCGTGATTGATCCAATGGAATTATATGCATCCATCAATCTCTCATATGCTTCAATCGGAAATTTTGAATCGATTGGAATCACAACATTTGGTTCGGATTGATTTCTATTTGGCACTTTCACAGCAAACTCTACTCTTTCTTTTGATCCATCTTTCACGCCAATATTTTCTTCATATTGACCTTTCGTCAAGAATTCTTCGAGTAGATTGCGTAATTGCACTTCGCCAAAAATTCCGCGCGTTTTTACATTGCTCAGAACTTTCTTCAAATCGCCTACACCATTGGCCAGGCCTTGCATTTCACCTAGTCCTTTATGAACCTGCTCAAGTCTTTCACTGATTAATTTGAATGACTCATTGAAACGTTGCTCCAAACCTTCTTGCAATTTTTCATCAACTGTTTTTCGCATTTCTCCAAGTTGCTTTGCATTGTCTTCTTGCAATGTTCGCAATTTGGCTTCAACAGTTCCGCGTATTTCACCCAATTTTTCATCGGTGTTTTTTCGAATAGATTCTTGTTTTTGAACAAGGTCGTCAAATTTGACTCTTTGCATTTCATTGAGGTCTTTTACGCTTTCAGAAAAGCGTTTTTCAAATGTTTGCAATGTTTGTTCTTGCTCTTGACGAGCTTCACGCAATGCACGAAGATTTTCCTCGCGATTCCGAGCAAATTCCTCACGAATGAGTGGATCCATTCGAGAAATGTCAGCATCCAATTTGATGAGTTTGTCCAACCCATTATTATTCGATGACTCATTAGATTTCCGAAATGAAAACCACATTGATATCAAGCTCGTGATGAGCAAGATAAATAGTAGTACTTGTGAGATATCCATGGATAACCTCTTACAGTTTGTGAATAAAATCCCCAAATGGATTGATTGCAAGGTCCCATGATTGATGCAATAAGTTCATGCATAGGGGTAAAATGCATGAATGACAATCGCCGCCTACAAAGCTTTGAGACTTTGAGGGCGGCGATACACGATTTTACGTACTTCTTATTGTAATTAGTGTTGACCGAGACCAAACACTGACAATAGAATACCACCTTTTTCAACAAAAAACGGAACAAAAACCAATGAAATGATCGCCATCAATTTGATGAGAATATTCAAGGAAGGTCCGGATGTATCTTTGAAAGGATCGCCTACAGTATCACCTACCACAGCGGCTTTATGTGTATCGGATCCTTTTCCACCCAATTGTCCTGTTTCAATGTATTTCTTAGCATTATCCCATGCACCGCCAGAATTTGCCATTGATATTGCAAGCATCACACCTACAATGAGGGCACCAATCAGGAGTCCAGCCACCATGTGTACGCCAAATAACCAACCGGTAAGAAGTGGTGTGACAATGACAAGTAAACCGGGTGCTATCATTTCACGCAATGATGCTTTTGTTGAAATGTCAACGCATGTGCCGTATTCTGCTCTTGCCTTTCCTTCCAATAATCCGGGGATTGTTCTGAATTGACGGCGAACCTCTTCAATCATACTAAATGCGGCTTTACCTACAGAACGCATGGTCATTGCAGAAAAAGCAAATGGCAATGCAGCGCCAACAAATAATCCAGCCATCACAATTGGATCAAGCATATTGATAGTTGGTAATTGTGCTCTAGTCAAAAATGCGGCGGTCAAAGCAAGTGATGTCAAGGCAGCAGAACCAATCGCAAAACCTTTTCCGATTGCTGCTGTCGTATTGCCTGCTGCATCTAGTGCATCAGTACGCTTGCGAATGTCTTTGCCCATCTCAGCCATTTCTGCAATACCACCCGCATTGTCAGATACCGGGCCATATGCATCAATTGTCAATCCTACAGCAATTGTTCCAAGCATACCAATCGCAGACATTGCAATACCATACATACCTGCAAATGAAAATCCTATCACTACGGTTATTGCCATGATGAGCATTGGAAGAACTGATGAGTTGTAGCCAAGTGATAATCCGTAGATAATATTTGTTGCAGCACCTGTTTGTGATGCATCTGCAACTTCTCTCACCGGTGCATATCTATGTGAAGTATAATATTCTGTGATCAAGCCAATTGCAAGACCAGCAATCAAACCTGCAGCAAGCGTAATGAATACTCCCATATTCGAATGCATGCGGTCACCCAACATGAATGACTCTGGAAGCATATTCATCGTGAATGGATATAAAGCAATCAACATTAATAATGTTGAAATGATTAATGCATTCTTCAATGATGATTCGACTTTTTCTTCTGACTTGGGACTGACAAAAAAGAGTGATATCAAACTTGCGATAATACCAACACCACTAACAAATAAAGGGAATAGCAATGCGGATGTTTTTGCTTCACCTTCAAGCATTGCAAATGAAGCAGCACCAATAACCATTGCTGCACATGTAGATTCAGCAACAGATCCGAACAAATCAGCGCCCATGCCTGCTATATCACCAACATTATCACCAACATTATCCGCAATTACAGCAGGATTACGAGGATCATCTTCAGGGATACCAGCTTCTACTTTCCCAACTAAATCTGCTCCAACATCAGCAGCTTTTGTATAAATACCGCCACCCACACGACCAAACAATGCAACAGATGAACCACCCAATGCAAAACCGGAAAGCACTTCCATGATTATGTGTTGATCGATAGATGGATGCAGCGTGATGAGACCCATATACACAAGAATCAAACCAACTACTGCAAGACCTGTTAATCCAAAACCCATTACTGCACCGGATTCAAAAGCGATGCGGAAAGATTTCTGTAATGAAATTCTCGCTGCTGCTGCAGTACGAACATTTCCTTTTGTCGCAATCTTCATTCCGATATAACCGGATGCAACAGATGTGCCTGCACCAATTAGAAAACAAATTGCAGACCACAAGCCAAGTGGAATTCCGGCATGATCATCATTGACAGTAAATACAATGATGATTGCAAATAATCCCATGAACAATGACAAAATCCGATATTCTCTTTTGAGAAATGCCATTGCACCTTCTGCAATTGCCGAAGATATTTCTGTCAATTTCGCAACCTCTTCCGGTGAAGAAGCACCTGTGTCAATGGAAATTGCATTCACTCTGCGTGAGTAAAACAATGCAACGATGAGCGCTATTGCGCCAAGAGCAAGTATCAATCCAACTGTCATACAAAAAGTCTGAAAAGTGGAACAAGTTTGTTCAAAAAGAATGGAAATCGAATGGAAGCTAAAGAGCAAATATTCGACATGCAAATATACGAAAGGAGGGGCTTATCATGAGGGGATTGGGGACAAATTACATTCACTTAGGTGTCCGAAATTGGTTTTTTACGGAACTCTTTCTGAATTCATCAAGAGTGCGTATTTTTGCCCTCCTATTTGGTCTCCTAGCTCAGTTGGTTAGAGCGCTACGTTGACATCGTAGAGGTCACTGGTTCGAATCCTGTGGAGACCACCCATAAGCCAATCCATGATTGGCTTTTTTCATTTAACATGATATAAAAAAGCAACAGCCCTCAACAAAGTTGAGAGCTGCTGCCGTATCCTGACCCCTGATAGCCAATGTTATTATGATCTCGAGATACAGAATATCACCCTATTCCGAATCACTGTGATCGAGTGGCAACTTACAGGGATTATGTCTTTGTCAAACCCTATAAAAACCCCATATTTTTTATAAGGATAGAAATTATATTATGGTCATGATAAATGCAGAAAGTGATTGATGATGATCAAGATCTATCTTCTTTCTGAGGTTCATTCGATGGGTTTCAATACTCTTATTTGTGACGCCACATACTGTCGCTATGGACTGCGTATTCAATCCAATCCGCATGAGTTTTGCCACTTTCATTTCCATTGGAGTTATTGAAGGGATAATTTTTACCAATGCTGCAGAGAAATGAGGATATGCATCCTCGCATTCAATCAGTTTGGCATCCAAGCTGGAAATATCACGCTTCCCCTTTTCTGAAATTCTCGATAATTCCTGAAGCGTCCCTTGTCCAATTTTATTTGAATTTGAAATTCGTTCAATCAATGCATCGAGGTTAGACAAAATATGCTGATTGTGCATGTTTTTCTGTCTTAATTCTTCTGTTTCTTTGCGTAACTGCAATACTTCATTTATCATCCCCTTGTTGAAACTTGGCTTTCCTTCCGACATCAACTTTAGCTTTTCTTCATGTTCATATTGTTCTAATTTTTTGATATGCACATACAATTCTTCTTGATTGATTCTGTCCATAATTTCTTTGTGTTCGATCAATTTTTCTGAACATATTTTCCATTCTTGAAATGAATATGCTGCCTCCCACATATCTTGTAATATAGCAGCTTCCATGCGCTCTATCTTCAATTCTCTGGATAAGTTTAATGCTTGTTCAAATGAATGCATGGATGTCTTGAAATCACGATTGGGGTTTTTTTCAGTACTTAGCAATACCCCGATCTCTTTGTAGAATTCTGCAGTTCTCAAAGTAAACTGTGTTGGCTTATAAAATTCAAGCCCTTCATTGAGTATTGCATATGATCCAGCCCAGTCATTTTCAAACTTGAGCAGATCAGATTTTCTCGCATATAGTGCTGCTTTATCATATACTCCTTGATAAAATACCCAGCTTTTTTCTGCCAAAGCAATATGCTTTTTAAGATGTTCAACATTATTCATCATGGCATAATTTCTTGCCAGATTAATATGTGATTTAAATTGCAATTCGTGTGTTGCTTGGGAAAATGATTTCAAGGATTGCGCTTGTTCGATAACTCTTGAAGATGATTCAATATCTCCCTGGAAAAAGTATACCGACCCTTTTGTAAATAAGGCCTCACATAGAATCATGTGATTAGTACCAAGATGCTTTTGCGCAATGAGTTCAATTGCAATCAGTTCTTGTAAACATTCAGCGAAATGTTTAAATGTTGCAAGATAATGACTCCCAAGTAGGAGTTTTGCTCTTGCTTTCAATTCAAAATATTTATGTTTTGTAAACACCGCGCATTGCCCTTCAATACGATTTTTCATATCATCAATTGAAAATGATTTTCTCTGTAGATAGGTTTCCGCAAATTCAACCATGGTATTTCTTAATTGCTGATTGCCATCAGTAGAAACCTTAATCTGACTTATAACATCGGGGAGATTTTTTCCCTGATCATTTCGTATTGATTCAATGATATTCGCAGATAACACTTTGAGTGTATTTGTTTTCATTGATTCTTTATTTTTCTTAACACTCATCAATCACCAAGCTAAATACTTGAACAAGTACTTCCCATGAACAATTAAACCCTTAGAACATTTTTCTCAACATTCTGACAAGTTGTATTTTTCTTAATTTTACGCATCACAATATCGGAAATCTTCGTGAAATCCTGTCTTATTTGTCAAGGTAATGCAATATCACACACTTCTATTGGCTCTACACCGCTACTGCATTGCGCTAATTGCGGTGTGCACATACTTCAGCATCCGCCACATCAACAAGAGTTGGATACATACTATTCACAAACCTATGTGATGAGTGAGCAAGAGACGCATGCATCTGAACATAGAAGACTTTTCAGAATACCTGAAATGCATTGGTTGATTTCTCAATTGGATGCAAATGGCGTGCATTCCGGATCATCAATCTTAGACATCGGATGCGATAAAGGGTATTTTTTGGATCAATGCAGAAGATTTGGTTATATCGTTCAAGGGGTTGAGCCATCGGAATCTGCGAGGGCATATTGCAATCAAGCGGGACTTGATGTAAAACCCCATTTGCAAGATATTTCCGAACATTGTGATGCAATCACGCTATGGCATGTTCTTGAACATTTTACAAATCCGCATCAATTAATCCGGGATTGTAGCAATAAACTTCACAAAGGTGGAACAGTATTTATTCGTGTTCCAGATTTTACTTCAATTTGGAGCAAACTATTACGGTCTTATTGGATATGGTTTCAACCCAATAATCACTATGTGCATTACTCAAAAGATGCTTTGATTTCATTATTGCAACAACATGATTTTGAGATAAGACATTGCATTAGTAGAAAGCCAAATGATAAAGGAACGTTTAAGGCAGGCTTATTGGCAGACTCAATTCTTTTCAGAAATTTCGGTTATAAACAGTCTTTTAAAAAATTCTTGGGGAGAATATATGAGCATATCACCGGGGTGGAATTATATGTGATTGCAAAAAAGAAATAAAAAAGGCCTCATCAAATGATGAGGCCTCACATTTGCTTAGTGCAATTATTTTATCATTCCGCGTAATTCTGCAAGAGTCATTGACTTGGGACGCACAATTGATGAACCCATCATGCGATGAACAAGAATTTGAGAACAAATACCCATTGCTCTTGAAACACCAAACATCACAGTATAGAATTCAAATTCTGTCATGCCATAATAGTATAGCAATGAACCGGAAGCAGCATCAACATTAGGCCATGGATTTTTTGCTTTTCCTTGCTCCTTCAATACTTCAGGAACAATCGCAAATAATTTCTTCATGAATTGTACATTGTCATCATTAAGATGTTTGTCTTCTGCGAATTGATAAAATGCTGTGAATCTTGGATCTGTCACACGCAATACTGCATGACCATAACCAGGAATAACTTGTCCTGAACCAAGACGCTTGAAGCAATATTCACGCAATGCTTCATCTGTTGGAACGCCACCAAATTCTTGACGAAGATCCATGATGAATCTCAAACATTCTTGATTTGCAAGACCATGCAATGGGCCTGCAAGGCCATTGAGTCCGGCACTTACAGAGTAAAACACATCAGACAATGCGGAGCTGACAACATGCGATGTCATAGCACTCACATTTCCACCTTCATGATCGCTATGTAAAACGAGATATAATCTCACCAAATCCTGCCAAGATGCATCATCGCTGACGCCGAGCATATGTGCAAAATTTGCACTCCAATCCAATCCTGCTTTAGGGGCAATCACATCGCCTTTACCAAAACGAATTCTATATATGCCTGCAGCAATTGTTGTGACACCACCAAGTAAAGTGACGCAATCTTCTAATGTTGCTTTCCACAAATCATCTTTTGAAGCACCAACTTCATATGCTTTACGGAATGCTGATTCTTTCTCCAATGCAAGGATTCCAATGCTGAGCATAACCATTGGATGCGTATCCTTTGGCAGTGCTTTCAGAACATTCCAAACAGAATCAGATACATTTGCTCTTGAAGCAAATGCCGCACTTATTTCTGCTCTCTCTGCATCATTTGGTAATACACCGGTACAGAGAAGAAAAAATATATCTTCGGGTGTTTGTTTAGTCAATTCGAGAATGGGAATATTTCTAATGCGAAGACCTTCATCTGCAGATACTGAAGAAGTTTCGCAAAGCAATGCGGGAACGGCTCGCATGCCACCAAGCACTTGCTCAATTGCAACAGTGGAAATTTGCGTATCACCATGTTCTTTGAGCAATGTTGTTCTCTCGGCACGAAGCTGGGGAAGTTTCTCGTCGAGTCGAGCTTTGAACAAGTCCATTAAAATCACCTGAAATGTTGTGTTATGAAAAGTCAATCTGAAGTGCTGTTTGGTATTAGCAGTGCAACATGCATAAAATCATGTAATTGCAGCCGCAAAGATACGAAATATGAATGATTGTTCACGAAGAAAAGCATGAACAATTGGCTATGTGGACTAATCGGCGGCTATTTATCTGATGGATTTCTGTTTTAAGGATTGGTAAAAGTCAATGATATCGGAGGCCAGCTTGGTCCATGAGAGCTCTTTTTTGAGGATTCTTGCACCTTCAATACAAGTATTTGCCAGGGAATGTTCAAAAAAATACCTAATTCCTTCAGCGATATCCTTGGAATGCACTCCTTTGAATAAGAAGCCGGCTTTTCCATGTCTTACTGCTTCTGGTAAACCCCCAACAGGAGTAGCTAAAACTGGTATTTCAAAATGATGTGCAATGGCAATGATTCCGCTTTGGGTGGCAGTTGTATATGGTAAAACACATGCATCTGCAGAACAGAAAAACAATGGCGTCTCTTTATCGGAAACATAACGGATATGTGTATGAATCCGATCAGCCAATCCATATTCATGTATTTTTTTATCATAGTCTTCAAATGAACCATAAATCTCACCTGCAATAACCAAATGCACCGACTCATCCAATGAGTTTAATGCTTCGATCAATTGCATCAAGCCTTTATATTCTCTGATAAAACCAAAAAACAAAAGCAATGTTTTGTCTTGAGGTAATTGAAGTGCAGATCTTGCCTCTGCTTTTGAATGTGGACTTCCGAAATGTGTATAAATAGGATGCTCTTTTCGCAGGATGGGTTTATTCAAATGCATGGATTGCAAGTCATGTTCTACAGCATCACTAATCGCAATGAGTCCATCATGCGCAGAGAGCATGTATTTCGTAAATGCCTTGTCTCCTGGCCTTGGTTCATGTGGCATTGCATTATGGACAACGCATAATGTTGTACATTCAGGATGCATTTTTCTTGCCACTGTTCCAAATGCCGGACCCATGAAAGGCATCCAAAGTTGAGTGAGTAATAGATCTGGTGACTGTTTCCTAATCAATGATGCAACAGATAACCAATTTATTGGATTCATTGTGTCGAGTACACGATCTGCTGGAATTGGATCAGCATTATCATGTTCATTCACGAATTGCGAAGATCCGGGGAATAAAAAATCAGGGTATTGCCTGGTAAATGTATAAGCCTTTTGTTCATGACCCAATTCTTCGAATGCTCTATACAATGCTGCATTGAATTGAGCAATCCCCCCACGATAAGGATAAAACACAGATAGATAAGCGATATTCAATGGCATTACACCATTCATTGTAATTGCCTGATAATTGCCTGATACACTTGTTCAACTGTTATGTCATGCATACAGGATATTGAACGAGAGCATACTGTTCCATAATAACATTCACAACCTGTTGATGGCTCAACAATTTCAACCAAACCGAACACATCAAATTCATGTTTGTTGAAAATATTATTGAAGAGGACCATTTTTTTACCAAGTCCCAATGCAATATGCATTGTCATCGAGACAGCAGTCAAGATCACATCAGCTTGTGATACTATCGCCATAAATTGTTCCACAGGATAAGATCCCGCATACATAGCACCAGTTTCTTGCTGAAGCATGGTATTTACTTCATGTTCATCTGGACCACCCAACAACAGCGGTGCATACCCATCTGCTTGCAGCATATTAATCAACTGTTTCCAATGTTCAATTGGCCATAATCTCGTTGGCCATCTTGAGCCCGCACCGGTATTCAAACCTATGATTATTTTATTAGACGCATCTTTTTTGATATGAGAGAATGAATCCAACAATCGTTGTTCAACATTCAGAACATATGATTCATTATCATATTTCAAACCACAGATTTCAAAGATTTCTTGGAGATAACTTTTTGTATTTTCTTTGGAATATTGATCGAATAAACCTGTCATGAATTTATGTTCAGACTCTGTATTTGCAATGTCTACATGACCATCATTCCAAATAAATCCACGCTTTTCAATTGCATTGCATTCAGCAAGCAATATTGCTGCTTCTGCATCTTTGCAAAGGTTGATTGCAATATCAAATGACTGTTTTGTGACAATGAATACATCTTCAAAAGAAAATGTTCTGATTGAGTCTATGGAATTTGCAGGTAAAACATCCGGGTATGTTGTAATCCATGTGATATGGCAACCAGGATAGAGTTTGCGATATGCTTCTATCAATGGCGTGGTTCGGATTACGTCACCCAAAGCCCCTAATTTGATGATGAGAATTCGTTTGGATATGGGTTGATATTCCGTACAATTCGGACATGTCATGCCCGATTGCTTATTTGGTCGACAGGGAATGTCCCCACGAAAATGCACACAATCAAAATGCAAATCTTGTATCGTCATTATATTGAGTCGTGGAATGTTCACATTCCAGAAAAGTGTGAGAGAATCATGCTATCTTTGCATAAATCAATGATAGCCAAAAGCAATGAAGAATGTTCTGATCATCGCATATTATTTTCCCCCTTCGGGCGGACCCGGTGTTCAACGTGTATTGAAACATATTCAATACTTGCGGGATTTTGGATGGAATCCGATTGTACTTACAGTTTCAAACGGAGATTTTCCTGCAAGAGATGAATCTCTTCTTGCCAAAATTCCAAATGACATTATCGTTGAACGAACTCACATTTATGAGCCCTACGATGCATATCGCTTGTTGATGGGTCAAAAAAAAGGGGTGCCAATCGATGTGAATGTCATTAAAAATGAGCATCAAAGGCGAACATTCAAAGAGCGTATTGCCGAAGCAATCAGAGCAACTTTTTTCATACCCGATGCAAGAATTGGATGGCTGCCAACCGCGGTGCCAAAAGCATTGGACTTGATAGAAAAGTACTCAATCACTGCAATATACAATTCTTCACCCCCCTACACAACTTCGCTCATTGCCAGACAGGTGAAGCGAAAGACCGGTTTGCATTGGGTTGCAGGATTTCGTGATCCATGGACTGAGTTTCTTACTTCGCCAACAAGATGGTTTCTCCCTGCATGGATTGATCGCATGTTTGAGAAATCTGTGTTCACCGAAGCTGATGCTATTGAATGCGCGTGGATTGGCATCATCAAAGATGCAATGAGAAAATTTCCAGCATTGGATGAGCGGAAATTTCATCATGTGCCCAATGGATATGATTCAACAGATTATCCAATTGCGGAAAACATCGATACATCACTTGCAAAGCCGGGAGTATTTACGCTTACCTATACTGGATCTATGTATGGTAGGCGAAATCCTTCTGCATTGTTTGCTGCATTGGAGTTATTGTCATCAAGAGGTGAGATATCGCCTGATTCCATTCACTTGAGATTCATTGGTCGCTTTGGAAATGAAGTGCATGAAATGTTTGCTACAACTTCTTTTTCGAGTTCAATTGAAGTAATTGGTTATGTGCCGCACGAAAAGAGTATTTCTTATTTACTCGTTTCAGATGTATTACTGTTGATTGTGGACGAAGCGAAAGAGAGCGAAGAAATTGTACCGGGAAAAGTGTATGAATATATTGGTTCATTCAAACCGGTGATTGCGATTGCACCAACACATGGCGCAATTGCAGACTTGATGAATGAGACTCGTGCAGGAGGAATAGCACATCAATCAGACATAGAGGGCATTGCAAACATCATACGGGAAATGTATACTGCTTTCAAAGAAGGCAAGTCACTTGCTCAACCAAACATTGAGGCAATCAAAGGGTATGAGAGAAGAGAATCCACAAGAAAACTTGCGCAATTGCTTGATACCAAGTGATTAGAGCAATTCGTTTTTCTTGCGTGACTCTTGAGCCATGTTAGATTTGAAGACTGTCATTTCAGCTAATAATTCAGGGTAGCAAACACTCAAAATTTGCACAGCCAATAATCCTGCATTTTTTCCGCCACCAATTGCAACAGTTGCAACCGGTACACCCGGAGGCATTTGCACAATTGACAATAATGAATCTTGCCCCCCAAGTGCCTTGGTCTGAACAGGAACACCAATCACAGGCAATGGTGAATATGCAGCAGTCATACCAGGCAAATGAGCTGCCCCGCCAGCACCAGCGATGATTACCTTTATACCTCGCAAATGTGCCGTCTTTCCATAGTCTGCCATGTCCTCAGGAGTGCGATGTGCAGACACAACTTTCAATTCATACGGTATTGAAAATGTTTCGCAAATGGCTGCAGCTTCTTGCATAGTGGGAAGATCTGAATCACTTCCCATGATGATTCCGACAATTGGTTCTGTTCCAAATCGTGTCGTATCGTGTTCTGACATGTTCTTGCCTTTGGCTTAGAAAAAAAATTGCCCCGACGGATATCCTCTCGTCGGGGCTTCCGCTATCTACCTATTAATCAGCGCTGATTTGGATTGAACAATGGTTTCAATCCTTGCCAGCATTCGAAATAATCTTTCTGTAATTCACCAGTTTCCATTGCATATTTTGTTGGACGATTGACAAATCGTGTTTCAACCATAAATGCAAATCCGTTATTGATATAATGGGGCTCAAGTGTAGCATTAACTGCTTTTTCATATGTGGCAGCATCTGGACCATGTCCTGACATGCAATTATGCAGTGAACTTCCACCGGGGACAAATCCACCACCTTCTTTTGCATCATAAGCACCGGAAATCAATCCCATGTATTCATTCATGAAATTTCTATGGAACCAGGGTGGTCTAAATGTGTGCTCTGCAACCATCCATCTTGGAGGAAACAAAACAAAATCTGCATTTGCTGTACCTGGTGTGTCTGAAGCAGAAGTCAAGACGGTAAAAATTGATGGGTCAGGATGATCGAATGAAACTGTATTGATGCAATTGAAATGAGCCAAATTGTATTTGTATGGAGCATAATTTCCGTGCCATGCAACCACATCAAGCGGCGAATGTTTTAATTCTGCCTGCCAGAGATTTCCCATGAATTTTGAAATCACATGAAATTCTCCATCTACTTGCTCATAGCATGCAATCGGATATTGAAAGTCTCTTGGATTTGCCAAGCCATTGGCTCCTATAGGGCCAAGATCCGGCAATTTGAATGGAGATCCATAATTTTCGCAAATATATCCGCGCGCATTTTCATCCATTAAGTCCACAGCGAACTTTATTCCACGCGGAATCACACAAATCTCACCTGTCGTGACATGAATATTTCCGAGCTCTGTTCGAAACAACAATGCACCTTGTTGAGGAATGAATAACATTTCTCCATCAGCATTGTAGAAATATCTGTTTTTCATTGAAGAATTGATAGCATAGATATGGACAGCCACACCTGTTTGCGATACTGAATCACCGCATCCAGCCATTGTGATGATTCCATCCACCATGTCTTTTGGCGTTGTTGGAATCGGATGAGGATCCCAACGCAATTGATTTGGCGTGGTTTCCACTTCATTGAACGGGGTCGACCGAATCAATCCATTGTCGATCCGCTCATAGGGTTTATGCACCACCGAAGGCCTGATTCTATACAACCATGAACGCTTATTGGCTCCTCTATGGGCTGTGAAGGCAGAACCATTCACTTGCTCTGCATAAAGATTATAAGGATTTCTTTGTGGGGAGTTTTGACCTTTCGGTAAAGCGCCAACCAATGCTTCGGTTGCGAATTCATTGCCAAAACCTGAATTGTACTGAAGTTCCATGTCAACTTCCTGAAAAATGGGGAATATTCACCCTCCGAATGTCTTTTTTCACTAGGAAAAAGGACTTAGACAAAAATAACAAGGTTTTTCGACTTCACACTGATACAAATGCATGAAAGAGTACTAAAACCACCATTGAATTGGCTTTGCTCTATGAGGCAAGTTTCGTATTTTTGTGCTTTCAATTTAATTAGTTCTCCAATTCAATATTTGAAGGTCTTCCCCAAATGAACAACGGTCACATAGTTCAGGTGATTGGCCCGGTGGTTGATGTCGAATTCCCAAATGGTCATATTCCCCCGGTCCTCAATGCTCTCGAAATTCCAAGAACCACAACTGAAGGCAAAGAAGATGTCTTAATCTGCGAAGTGCAACAGCATTTAGGAGAAGATAGAGTTCGATCCATTGCGATGGATTCAACAGATGGTTTGGTTCGAGGCATGACCGTCAATGATACGGGTGCTCCTATTTCAGTACCGGTCGGTCCAGAAGTTCTTGGTCGATTAATCAATGTAACCGGAAAAGGAATTGACCTTAAACCCGCAATTCAAGCAAAAACAACATATCCCATTCATCGCCCTGCTCCTGATTTTCAATCTCTTTCAACGAAAAAAGAAATGTTTGAAACAGGTATCAAGGTTATCGATTTGATCGAGCCATTTACAAAAGGTGGCAAGACAGGTCTTTTCGGTGGAGCTGGTGTTGGTAAGACGGTTATCATCCAAGAGTTGATTCATAATATCGCAAAACAACATGGTGGATATTCAATCTTCGCCGGTGTGGGTGAGCGTACTCGTGAAGGAAATGACTTATACCTTGAAATGACTGAATCCAAAGTTATTGACAAAACAGCTCTTGTGTTTGGTCAGATGAATGAACCACCGGGTGCTCGTGCACGCGTTGCTCTCACAGCACTTACCATGGCTGAATATTTCCGTGATGAAGAAGGTCGAGATGTATTGTTGTTTGTTGACAATATTTTCCGTTTCACTCAAGCAGGCTCTGAAGTATCAGCTTTGCTCGGTCGTATGCCTTCTGCTGTAGGTTATCAGCCAACATTGGCAACTGAGATGGGTGGTTTGCAAGAGCGCATTGCTTCTACAGACAAAGGCTCCATTACATCTGTTCAAGCGGTATATGTTCCTGCTGATGACTTGACAGATCCTGCACCAGCAAACACATTCTCTCACTTGGATGCAACAACGGTGCTTTCTCGTCAAATTGCCGAGTTGGGTATTTATCCAGCTGTGGATCCTCTTGATTCAAGTTCGCGAATTCTTGATCCGCTTATTATCGGAAATGATCATTATACAACCGCGATGCGCGTGAAGAAAGTATTGCAGACATATAAAGATCTTCAAGATATCATCAATATTCTTGGTATGGATGAATTATCCGATGATGATAAACTCACAGTATATCGCGCTCGAAAGATTCAAAAATTCTTCTCGCAACCATTCTTCGTTGCAGAACAATTCACAGGCTTCCAAGGTCGCTATGTGAAAATTGAAGATACCATTTCCGGTTTCAAATCGATTCTGGATGGTGAAGTTGACAATATCCCTGAAGGATATTTCAGCTATAAAGGCACGATAGACGAAGTCCATGATGCATTCAAAAAAGCGAATGCATAATTGATCTCAATCATTTTTGAAGAATTATGTCAGAACATCTTCTCGATTTAGATATTGTAACACCGCAAAGAATCATATTCAGCGGTAAATGTTTTTCAGTTGCTTTGCCGGGCGCAAAGTCTCCATTTCAGGTACTGTATAATCATGCCCCGATTGTTTCTGCTCTTGAAGTAGGAGCTATTAAAATTGTCAATGAAGACAATAGCGAAGTTGTCTATGCAACCGAAGGTGGTTTCGTTGAAGTCCTCCAAAATCGAGTTTCAATTGTAGTGGAAACTGCCGAACAATCTTCTGAAATCAATTCAGAATTGGCTTTGGCCGCAATCGCTGATTTACAACAGCAACTTGAATTCACAACGACAATCCAACAAAGAGAACAATTGAAACATGCAATCTCAATCCAAGAAAATCGAGTGCGCATAGCAACGAAATAAACTCTACCATAAAAACAATAAAAAGGCCATCTTTGATGGCCTTTTTTGTTATAAAACAACAATTCCCGTAAACAAGGGAAGCGTCTACGGGAACCGTGCTCTTAGGGAAGAATAGGTTTGATGCAAAAAACCAATCAGGTTTTGCAGCATTGATGGGGGAAGCATCAAACCCGGGGGTCAACATACTATAAGCCACGAATGGCTAATAATAACCAAGTTTCTGGTTAATATTCAGCAAAGTATGTGCCAAAAACCCGAGTTTTCTGGATTCAATGATAATTATTCGCTGAGAAGCTGAAATTCTTTCTTGAAGATTTCCTGTTGTGCTGGACTCATGGATTTCCCTCTTCTGTTCATGACGAGATCTGCAACCTGCAATGCCCTTTGTAAATCATATTGTCCTCCCTTTTTGGACATTTCAGCAGATGCTCCCCATGCAAAAGAAGGAATTTCTTTTGGAGGGAATACCCCAATATCATGGATGGATGAGCTAATTCCTATAATTGTGCCTGTCTTTAAACATGTGCCTATCGCAGTTTTTGAATGATCCCCGATCAAAGCTCCGAGAAACTGCAATTCTGTATGAATATGCTTCCCTCTTAGAGTGACATCTATTGTTCCATATGTGTTTTTTAGGTCGGATGTTGTTGTCATAGCACCCAAATTCACCCATTCACCACAATAGGAATGTCCGATGAATCCCTGATGCTGTTTATTTGCATAGCCGTGGAATATACTTTGTTCCACTTCTCCGCCAATTTTACAATGGGGTCCGAGAACTGTTCCGGCATATAATTGTGCACCTGCTTTTAGCATACTTCCCTTTCCGATATGACATGGGCCTTGCACAAATGATTGCGCCATGATCATAACATCTGACTCAATGATAATTGGACCTTTGCTTGCATCCAATACAATCCCCGGGGCGAACTCACATTGTTTTCCGATTGCAATATTATCTACATTCAATGCAAAGACATGACCAGGCAGTGGTTCTTTTAAATGTTTTGAAAAATAGGAAAAAGATTCAGTAATACCTTTGGGAGCCATCATCATGGCATCCCATTGATGCATCATTCTTGCTGATTCAATATCAGTGACTGGCAAAGATTCAATTGGAAAGCGAGCAATAACCTCTTCAAAGGTCGGGGCAAACAAATCAAGATGAGCTATCTCCTGTTCATTCATGAGATATGCCCCTATGATGAGTTCTTTATCACGAATGATGAAAGACTGTGCTCCATCAATTGCCATGCGTCTCAATATGGTAAGGATTTGTGATGTTGGTGCAATATCTGCCCTTAAGATCATAATAGGAGATGTTGGTGTTGTTAGATCTCCCTGCTTAGTCACCTCTTGTTCTTGGAACGCTCTCTTTTGAAGATCCCTACCGATGAATGACAATGAAAATTCTGGCAATCCATCACGAAAAACTTCAAAAGATCTTCGGCCTCCATAGCGCAGCTCCCATGATGAATGCATCACGGAAAAAGGATACAGCGTATGTTCGATTCCTTTAGATTCAGCAAGAATCAATGTAAAGAGGGCTTGTTGCATGAGTATTCCAAATACAAATCACTATGACAAAAATCATTGTTAGAGTGACCAAAACCAAAAATATTAATCGGAAACCTCATAAATCATCTTGTGCTTAGGTCTATGAGGCGCATTATTCTTCAATTATATGCCATGATCACTAACCAATTCCCAAATGGAACTTCAGGATAATACAATTATTATAAATGGAGAGAAAATGAAACTATATTCAATAAACTATGGCAGTTTGCTTGCTCTCATTTTCCAAAGCATATGTAAGTTTGTATGAAAAAACTTGAACCAATGCACAACATCAAAAGAGGAATGCGATGAACTCTATTTTTAAGCAAAGCATTGTACTGTTTCTGGGAGTGTTTCTACATTCCGCATATGTGTTATCTGCTGACACACCAGACAAAGCAGCACTTATGAAACGAGGACAAGTAATATATAATGAATATTGCAAAACTTGTCATCAAGCAAATGGACAAGGTTTGTCAACTATCTATCCTCCAATTGCAGGTTCCGATTATATGAAAACAAAAGGAGTAAAAGTAATCACAGATAATGTTGTGAATGGTTTAAAGGGAGTAATAACAATCAATGGAAAAAAATTCAATAATGTGATGACTTCTCTTCCAATCAAATATTCGAATTCCGATGCATCAGCAGTGATTACATATATCCTCAATAGCTGGGGACATAATGGAGGAATCGTTTCAGAAGCAGATGTAAAAAAAGTACGCAAAGTTGGTAAATGATGCATACATGATAGAAAGCAAAAAACCCTGACATAGTATGTCAGGGTTTTTTTTTGGAAGCTTGCTCCGTATTCAGTCCCAATCGAGACCGTGTATATGCCGGGTGGTGAATCCGGCATATCACTGCCATTGTTGGGTGGCGAAAAGAGGGAGAGAGTGCTCTTCCGTATCGACTATGTGGTGTACTCGATACTATAAAGACAGTCTGTTACGAAGGAACCTTACACAAAGCAAATCTTCCCAATTGTAGAACATTGACGATGAAGCACTCCATATCTTGCATGCAATGGTTCACAATGAGCAAAAAAAAACTCCCAAAGGGAGTTTGATTTTTCTAAGTGCTTGAAAGTTCACCATTTCATGAGGTTTACTTCATCGACATAAACAGTTTGTCTACTCCTAAAGAGAGCAAGCACAATTGCAAGACCAACAGCAGCTTCTGCTGCGGCAACAGCCATAACAAAAAACACAAACATTTGTCCTGCTGAATCACCAAGATACGCTGAAAATGCAACCAATGTAAGATTAACTGCATTGAGCATCATTTCTATACACATGAAAATGATAATTGCATTTCTTCTTGTGATTACACCAGCAGCTCCAATGACAAAAATAATGGCTGACAATGCAAGGTAAAATTCGAGTGGTATCGTTGTAATATTCATAGTGTTACTCTTGATGCGAAATCAATGATGATGTCAATCTTCTATATTTCTTTTCGCTAATATGATTGAACCAAGAACAGCTGCCAAAAGCAATAACGAAATTGCTTCAAATGGAAATATATAACCGGAGAATAAAACATTTCCGATTTCAGCAGGTGATCCAATTTTTTCTGCAGAGGGTGCAAGTTCATTGAATCCTGTTGGGGTAGATAAAAATGCCAATAACACTTCCATTGCCAATGCGCATGACAAAGCAATCGCAAGTGCGGTGCGAGGATTAAAGCGCTCCTTCAAAGCATCTTCTTTTCCTAGATTCAATAACATGATAACAAACACAACCAATACCATGATCGCGCCTGCATATACAAGAATTTGAACTGCAGCAATAAACTGGGCTTGCAATGTGAGATATAATCCGGCCAAAGCAAAGAAATGCATAATCAGTGAAACTGCAGCTGATACCGGATTTCTTCTAGTGACAAGCAAAATTCCCGTGGCAATTGACAATAAGCCAAGTATGAAAAAGGCGATGGTTTGAATATTCACAACGTTCTCAAATAGTTGACTGAATCACAGGCAAAAATAGTAAAATTTCTAGCTTCTTAAGCCCCAAAATCAATGAATGTCAACTCTGTGATAGCACTTGCCCCATATACTGCACCAAGGAGACCATTTTTGCATAATTCATGCGTTTGGGACCAATCAACCCTATTGATCCATGTGTACCTTTCATGGAATATGATCCCATAACCATGCTATACTCTTGCAGCTTTACCTCATTTAACTCATTACCTATGACAATCTTTACTGATTCCTTGTGCAAATCATCATGATGATCTAATAAGTGAATGATAACATCCTCATTTTCCACCAATTCTATCACTCCTTTCAATTGATTCGGTGAATCGAATTCAGGATATTCCAATAAATGTCTTGCACCTGCAATATGAACTTTTTCATCCTTTGAAACATGCGGACTAAGCAATGTATCAACAGAATCAATAAAAAGTCGTAAAAGAGAGTGATGTCCACTCACACCATCCATCATCATTTCAACTATGTGTTCCCTTAGAAATTTGATGGATTTTCCACTAATTCTACTGTTTATAAACATTGAAGTTTGATCCAGAATTGCTGAATCAAAAACAATGTCTGTTTCTAATGTAACCGTGCGGACAATATTGGAATCTAATTCCATCACTATCAATAATCTATTTGAAGACAAAGGCATAAGATGCGCTTTCTTTACGATGATGTCTAACATTTGTGGCAATTCAACAATTGCCAAACAATGTGACAATGCTCCAAGAATTCTTGATGCATCTTTCAATGCTTGATCTTTGGATAATGCTTGCAATTGATCCTTTACCGAATGTCTGTCTTGCTCAGATAACTCACGAACATCCATCAATGTATCAACATAACAACGATATCCTTTGTCAGTTGGAACTCTACCTGCTGATGTATGTGGATGAGAAATAAAATTCATGTCTTCCAGATCCGCCATAACATTACGAATAGTTGCCGGACTCAATGTGAACTCTTCTGACGTTTTGGATAAAAAGCGAGATCCAACCGGGGAGGCCGTAAGTATATAGGATTGAACAATAGATCGAAGTACAGACTTCTCTCTTTCATTCAAATCTCTATCATTGGCGTTTCTATGTGGAAATTCAGTGGTCATTTCAGCAAAAAATAATGTGTACGAAAATAATGAATCTTCTCCATGTTTCTTTCTCTAGTCAGGACATCGTAGATTTGTCCATCAAAAAACATGAATGGCACATAATGGACTATCTTTCAAAAGCCGAACAAGCAAGAATCAGACTTCTGGGAAAAAAGCGTGAACGCGAAGAACAAGGTCGATTTATCGCCGAAGGTATAAAGGTTTGCAAAGAATTATTGAATTCCAATTTCACCATTCAATATGCCGTTATTCCCGATGATGCAAATGATCAAGCATTAACATTAGCTGATAAATTGCAAGTAGCAGGGATTGAGGTTTGTCTGGCAGGAACTACTGCCTTTGAACGCATGACTGACGCAAATTCCCCACAGGACATCTTTTGCATCGCAGAATTGCCTAGTGGTCACGACAATTTACCAGCAACTTTTCTGGCTCTTGAAGATATTAATGATCCAGGAAATCTTGGTACTATCATACGCACAGCTGACTGGTTTGGAATGACCTCAATCATACTTGGGGGAAATTGTGCAGATGCATTTGGTCCGAAAGCTCTTCGAGCTGCAATGGGCTCAACATTCCGGATGAATATCATCATAAAAGAAGAATTTGCTCCATTTCTTGATGTATGGAAACAAGCATTTCCAAAAGGAGACATTCTTGGATTATTGGTTCAAGCCGATCAATCACTTCATGAGGTACATCAACTTCCGGAAAATTGGGGCATTATCATGGGTAGTGAATCACATGGTGTAACAGAGTTGACTGCTCAACATATTACAAGACCATTACGTATTGATGGCTTTGGTTCTGCTGAATCACTCAATGTTGGAATTGCGACAGGAATCACATTATATCACTGCCTGTCATTGGTGAGAAAGCAATGATTTATCTTCCAATGCGTCACTTGCCTGCCAATTCACAGAAAATATGACTGATAAACAAACACATAGAACTACAAAAGTGATTGCCCAGAATCGCAAAGCAAGACATGATTTTGAAATCATTTCAACGCTTGAAGTGGGGATTGTACTTACAGGTACGGAGGTAAAGTCACTACGTGCGGGAAAATGCAATTTGCAAGACAGTTATGTATTGTATCAGTCAAAACAAGCAAAAGCTCCAATGTTGATAGGTACTCATATCAGCCCTTATGATCATGGGAATCGCGAAAATCATATTCCAACCAGAGATCGAGTCCTACTATTGCATGATCGTGAATCAACAAAACTAAAACAGTCAATTCAAGAAAAAGGCATGACGGTTGTCCCTCTTTCAATGTATTTTTCCGGACCTTATGTAAAGGTCGAGATTGCAGTTGTGCGTGGGAAAAAATTACATGACAAAAGAGAAGACTTAAAGAAAAAAGACATTGAACGCGATCTTCGCCGTGGGGAATAAAAAAAACCGCTCTATATAGAACGGTTTTTAAGAATCAGCAATTCGTTATTAATTTCTATGTTTACCGATTCAAGAGATTACTTTTCAATGTTTCAAGTGCGGTTCTCACTTTGATATCATGACCAAGATAGTTTTCAATGGTCTGACATGAATGCAATACTGTGGTATGATCTCTTCCGCCAAAATGAGCGCCAATGCTCTTCAATGATGTGCCAATCAACATTTTAATGAGATACATCGTCATCTGACGCGCAATCACCACTTCATGCTTACGCGTTTTGGCTGAAAGCAATTCAACAGGAATTTGATAATAAGATGACACTTCCATTGCAATGGTGTCCATGCTCAATTGACGAGCAATAGTTCCTGCAATTCCTTGCACAACTTCTTTGGCAAGATCCAATCCCATTACTCTACTATCAAGTGAAATTTTAGCAATGAGTTTGATCAATGCACCTTCCAATTCTCTCACATTGCCATTGATATTTTTTGCAATGTATTCTGCAACTTCTGGCTGAAGATCAAATCCTTCATCTTGTGATTTCTTTTGGAGTATAGCCATGCGCATTTCAAAATCAGGCATTTGAATGTCTGCGGAAAGGCCCCATTGAAATCTTGAAATCAAACGTGCATCGATATCGAGCAAATCCTTTGGTGGTTTGTCACTTGTGAGTACCACTTGCTTGCCCTGCAGATGCAATGCATTGAATGTATGGAAAAAATGATCTTGCGTTTTCTCTTTGCCACCCAAAAACTGTATGTCATCCACAATCAACACATCAACACTGCGATAAAAGTTTGTGAACTCATTGAGTTTGTTGTTTTGAATAGCATTTACATATTCAAATGTAAAACGCTCACTATTTGTGTAGAGAACTCTTGCTCCTGCTTTGTGAGCAACGATGAAATTACCGATTGCCTGTGCAAGATGTGTTTTACCTAAACCAGTACCACCATAAATAAACAATGGATTGAAATTTGTCTTGCCTGGTCTTTCAGCAACGGCAAATGCTGCTGATGCTGCAAGCTGATTACTTTCTCCACGCACGAAATTATCAAACACATATCGTTGATTCAATGCGGAAAGAAATTCAAAATCCGGTTCGGCTTGTTTGCTTTGTGCACTGAATTGAAGAACGGATTGATTTCCGCTTGCAGGAGTATTTCTCAATGCAGGAATACGAATGGTTCTATCTTCAAGTGAAGTCTCTCCCTTGCTAACAACAACTTCATATCTCAGTGAAGCCACTTCGCCTGCAACTTGAGATAGAGTTTTTCGAAGGAGATCGCGATAATGTTCTTCAATCCATTCAACAAAGAATTGACTGGGGACTTCAATCGTGAGGGTATTGTCTTCCCATGTGAGTGGTTTGATGAGTTCAAACCATGTCTTCCACATTTGAGATGAGACATTGTCTCGAATGAGGCGAGACATGCCTTCCCAATATTCTATTGCTTCAGGACTTCGCTGTCGTAAAGATTGCCCTAATTCACCGGCTGCCAAATTATTGGCATCACTGGATTGTTTTTTTACAATATCGGGACGGGATTGTTTGGCTCCCGGAAATAAATCAATAGTGTCGCGTTTTCTAGCCAAGAGGATACTCCTTTTCCAAATAGCTGTCAAGAACTATTCGTGACTATCATGCATGAAATGATTTTCACAAATTGATTCATTGACTGTTGAGCTGAGATTGCACGAACTGCCTGTTCGCGCTTATACCACAACAAATGAACGTGCTTTGATGATTAAAAGTCAAATAATTGGGGAATGACTTCAATACATCTTGCCGGGCTTGTACCGAGGGGAAATCGGCATCTTCGAAACAGTGAAGGATAATCCTAGAGCGGGGTTGAATATATCCAGTCGATCATAATCTGTTCTTTGTGCAAAACCGGGATGCAAAAATGAAAAATTTTTCCACATAGAAGCAACAATTAATTTTCATTTTCAAAAAAAAATTTCTTGCTTTTTTAGGAACTAAAAAAAGAGCACGAATTCATCTACTTTTTAAACCCTTCAATCCCCTCCTATTAGCATGAAATCAGGGGTCACACTTTGATAGGCAAGATATTATCAGGTATTGGGGGCATTTTTCTCAAAATGGATTCAATATCCAATAATGAGGATGATTGTTGCTGATTTAGATGAACCATACAACCCTTGTCGTTGGTCAACAGTGTGTATTATCGTATTTTTGAAATGGTTGATGCCTCATATACCCTTTTTTCTCTAGTGTTCTTCTTCTTTCATGCTTTTCACCGGATATACATATGGCCAAGAACCCTGCCGGTGAGCAGTTTGAAATGAGTTTCTTTGATCATCTTGAAGAATTACGCCGCCGAATTGTCCTTGCGGCACTTGGAGTATTGGTTGGATGCATTCTGGCAGGTGTTTTCGTAGATCAACTCATGAATTGGGTGCTACTTCAACCTGCAGCTTCAGTGAATCTTGAATTACAAAATCTTCGCCCTTTCGGACAAGCTTTTCTCTTCTTTAAAGTTATAATTATGGCGGGATTGATAGTTTCCATGCCATTTACCCTCTTTCAACTGTGGAAATTCATAGCCCCTGGTTTATATGACAAGGAGCGTCGCTGGGCAGGGAAAATCACATTTTATACCTCATTTTGTTTTTTGTCAGGCGTAGCATTTGCTTATTGGATCATGATCCCCGTGATGCTTTCTTTTACAGCATCTTTTGGGTCAACATTGATTAAAAACAGCATAGATGTGACTGAGTATTTTAGCTTCATTACCACAACCCTTCTAAGCGCGGGTTTGATCTTCGAACTCCCCATGATTGCATATATCCTTTCAAGCATTGGCATAATTACCCCGGAAATGCTCAGAAAGTATCGAAGGCATGCCATTGTGGTGATTTTGGTATTGGCGGCTGCCCTCACTCCAAGCACCGACCCGGTTAGTCAATTGGTCTTTGCCGCACCTCTTTGGGTTCTCTATGAACTAAGCATAGTCGTTACTGTGTTTGCTCGTAAAAAGAAAGAACCCGAATCAACAATTCCGTAATTATTCCATGTCAATTACTAAAATCAGTAGCGTTGTCAATCATCATCTTGAGGCATTTCACCCTTATTTCAAGGAACAAATGCGCACTGATGTGCCATTGCTCAATCTTGTGCTACGCTATATTTTACGCCAAAGAGGCAAAAGGGTGCGTCCCACTCTTGTTTTTTTGAGTGCTGAATTATGTGGAGGGGCAAAGCAAAGGACATTTGTCGGAGCATCCATGGTGGAATTATTGCATACGGCAACGCTTGTTCATGATGATGTCGTTGATGATGCAGCTGAAAGACGCGGAATGCCTTCCATCAATGCACTTTGGAAAAACAAAGCATCTGTTCTTGTTGGTGATTATCTCCTATCTCGAGGACTTCATATTGCCGTAGATCATGATGAATTTGCTTTTCTAAAAGCAACGAGTAAAGCAGTGCAAAGGATGAGCGAAGGTGAGTTATTGCAAATGCAGAAAAGTAGACAGTTAAATATTGACGAAGCGACATATTTCAAAATCATTGCAGATAAAACTGCATCTCTTATTAGCACATGCTGTGAAATTGGCGCCCGAAGTGCTATTCAAGACGAAGAGAAAATTCAACATATCACAAGATTTGGAGAATTGGTTGGATTGGCATTTCAAATTCGAGATGATCTACTCGATTATGTGAGTAGAACCAATCTCATAGGAAAACCCTATGCTAATGATTTAAAAGAAAAGAAAATTACACTTCCTTTAATATATGCTTTGAGAACTGCACCAAAATCCAATGCATCTTCAATTGTGGGAATGATAAAAAAAGGGAATCTCCAATCTTCGGAAATAACGCATATCATGACATTCGTAAAGGATCAAGGAGGTATCGATTATGCCCAAAGCAAGGCAGAGGAATTAGTTGAAGAAGCAATCTCATTGCTTGATATTTTTCCAGATTCAATCTATAAATCATCACTAAAAGATTTTGCGCATTTTGTTGTTGATAGAAAATCTTGAATTCACGAGATTACTATCAGATGCTCTCCCCTATCAGCTTGCTTCATTTCCAATAAAACACCTCTCAATCCTTGAATCCCTAGTTTTGATTCAATGGCCACACTGCTTAATACCCTTTCCTGTAAATGATTATTTGGATATAACCAATTATGTGCTTCATGGGCTTTGAGGAATAATTGATCGTGTTTTTTCTTTAAACCCGAGGTCATTTTTTTCTGCAGATTTTCCAATTGCTTTTCTATTCCATGCTCTGTTGCAGAAACAGCACCTTGCAATGAAGGGTCTATTGAATTGGCAAAGTGTTGAATGGTTCCAATCGAAGTTGCGATAGCAGATCTTAATTCATTAAATGATGCATCGATCTCATCATCATGAGCAAATTTTTCAGACAATTCTTGTTCTATTTCATTCATTGTTTTGAAAAAGCTTTGCACATTCAAATCATATTTATTTACATATTTTTCAATCGAAGGTGGTATCACCGTGCTTGAATGTCGCGAAAAGAGGCTAGGCATCTGAATTGCATAAGTTGTATAAGCATGAGGCAATTGAGCCATATACTTAGCTTCACCTGGTCCAACAATCATTGCAATCGTTGGTAGAATTGAATCTTGAATGAGAGGTCTCAATAACACATTCGGTGAGAATTGATTGTTATGTTCTTTGAAGAATTGTTCCATGTCAGATATAGAAAATACTCGCTCGCCAATTCTTCTTGTCGTCTCATCAATATATTCTACTTTCAATCTATTGCCATTTTCATCATGGTAAAATGCATTGATCATACCAGCTTCAGATTGAATTGGAAGGTTCTTATGTGCTAATTCATCATTTGCTATATCGACACAAGACTTAAGTTTCCCGGGATTGGAAAGTTCATCATAAAGTAACTCTGAAAATAACCCCAATGTTCTCGCTTTGGAAGCAGAGAAAAATAACAGGCCATGTTCACTACATCGATGATGCATGAGTGTAAGAAATGCGGTTGACCAAGAAATTCCTGGGCGATATATCTCTTGCAACTCCTGAACAATTGATTGTCCATATTCAGTATTTGGCAATAGTGTAGATATATGTTGTATGATGTTGCTGATATCTTCGGAGAATGTCCGTTCCGAGACAGACATCCTAGATTGCAATATCTCAAGTTCATCACAACCTATTGAGTGCAATGCACCATTCGAATCGATGATAGTACCAATTCCGGCTTCCATGCCATCGTGATCATTATCTTCAATCCAAAAAACAGGAATAACAGGACTTTCATCTGTTGAATAAGATTCTGCGATGGAAACACATGTGATTGCTTTATAGAGAGAATAGAGAGGCCCACCCAAAAATCCGGGCTGTTGTCCTGTAATGACAATGCTTGCCGTTCCTGATGATAATGCATTCAAGTGTGCTTGCTGAATGTCAGAAAGGTGCAGACTCGACATTGTTGCTTTTATAACATCTGCAGATTGTTGACCCAATATCTTCGAACGCTCCTTGGATGCATGATGAATAGAAGAACTATTCACTGCATGTTCTAGTGACATTCCAGCAATCTCTTGAAATGGTATAGTCTGCTTGATCATAAATTTGGTTGATCCATCAATGAATCATAAGCGGAAGATGTCTGTTGCTTCAATGCTACCATATTTTCAACATACTTTGCCAATATGTCAAATTCAATATTGACTTGTGCATTGACAGTCAGCTTGCCGATAGTTGTAACAGCCAATGTATGCGGAATAATTGCAAGCATGCATGTATTATTATGAATTCGGGCCACCGTTAAGCTCACACCATTGATACAAATCGAACCAACTGGAACAACGTATTTTTTATATTGATCAGGAAATGTGATCCATAATTCCCAGCCACCACCGGAAACAGTTTTGATTTCATGTACATGGCCAACGCAATCTACATGACCTTGCACTATATGACCACCCAGTCTGTCCGACAATTGCAATGCTCTTTCCAGATTTATCGCATCACCAACTTTTAATGAGCCCAATGTAGTTTTCATCAATGTTTCTCGGACTGAATCAACACGAAACTCTTCGCTATGCACAGCGATGACAGTTTGGCATGCGCCATTGACAGAAATTGAATCATCGATTGAAAGATCAGACATTACATTCTTACATTTTATTGACAATGTCAGACCGCTGCCTTTCTGTTCAATCTTTGATATAGTTCCTACTTCTTCAATCAATCCTGTAAACATACTTTTTGCCTTTATCATTGAATCACATACAAAAGTACTGAATCCTTAGAATTGAGCTCGCATCCCAAGGTAGAACATTTGATTATCCAAAACCCCCCAAACTAGTGATGCATCAAACAAATTGCTCTTGGGTTGATCCGGAGAAATTACGACATGGTTCTGCAAGGTATTCGTAATATTTTCAGCACCGAGATATATATCAAATGCAGGAGTTCTCCATGAAACTTGAGCATTGAGTCTAGTAAAGGAAGGATAAACATCCTGCATCCTATAACCATCTGGATTAGCCATCGTTGAAGGCAATCTTCCTTCGCCATTCCACATTCCTGTGATATCGCATTGGACTTTATCTTGTAGGAATGATTGAGAGAGTGTCAGCAAAGCTCTATGTGGACTCACCATAATTCTTCTCTGCATTTTATGATCACTCATTTGCCATATGTCATTGAATCGCCAGGCAATATTCATTTTACATCCTTCCCAAGGCAGCAATTGCATTTGCATCATGAGTGAGGTTGCGTAGGCCATTGAATCATTCACAATTCGAAGTGTTCTTGGGGAAACATCAAAATCTGTATTGATTTGATTTTGAAAACGAGTCTGATACAATTCAGTGTCAAACGTTATTGGCATTCCCATGAACATAGTTGAATATGTAATCGAACCTCCATAATTCCATGCTTTTTCAGGATTCAAAATGGAATCAATTTGAATAGTTCGATTATTCACAAATGCAGACATATTATCTGTAAAGATATTTGCAACTCTCATTCCACTTCCAGCAGACATGCGAATACTAATGGATTCCACAGGAGAATATTTTAGATGCATTCTTGGCGTGATGATTGTCCCAAACAGATTATGAATATCGATGCGCAAACCTGCAACGATTGTTAATGTTTCCAACGGAGTATATGTATCTTCTGCAAATATTCCAGGAACAGATTCAATTCTCTTTTTATCCATTCCGAACAATTGCTCATCAAAAGCATCATACATATAGGAAAGGCCATACCATAATTTATGATCATCATTCAATTGTTTTACTGCTATGGATTTGATAAATCCACTTTGTTGTTCTCCGGAATAATCCCTAATTCCGAATGAACTATGCATGATATGCTGAGATCCTGCCAATTGAATCGCGAATGATTCTGCAAATGAGTTCTCCAATTCGAGAAATCCAATTTTTCCCATGAATTCTCTTCTGTCTATATGCGTGGTACTCTCAAAGATTCCTTGCAATGCATTGGATTTTTTGAAATCAGATGTCATTCCGCCTCTATGTTCATCATCAACATATCTGGCAAGAAATTGATATTCAATATTGTCTGCCATATATTCCATCCGGAATGTTCCATTGAGTTTATCAAATAATGGCATATCGATATATCCATCATGATTTCCATCCATTTCATGGTTGAATGTGCTCCCATGGAGCATAATCATTGCATAGAGACCATTAATTGGCTCAATTGCGGATGCAATGTTTAATTCATAACGATTCATTTGATTTGCATAGGCATTCACAAATAATCGAGGTGACATAATTGGCTTTAGCATTTCGATATTGATGAGTCCTGCAACACCTTCATATCCATTCATTACTGAAGCAGCGCCTTTCGATATACTAATTGACTCAAGGAATGCTCCGGGTATCAGGTCCATACCATATGGCAATGCCAAACCTTTCATGCCTGGCACAGCTTCCAACAATTGCTGCGTATACATTCCTTTTAGACCAAGCAGCTGAATCACTTTTGCGCCGGTTGCGGCATCTGCATACGACACTTCAACAGAAGGACTTCGTTCAAAAGATTCTGCAAGAGAGCAACATGCGGATTCTCTGAGTTGTCTTGATGATATTTTTTCTGTTTTAATTTCTGCTTTGGAAATTGATTGCAAACCTGTTTCTTCAACTACAACCGTCTGTGACCTTGCATCAGGTTGGAGAAGTATAATTAATTGTTTGCCCGTCCGGTCAATTGCGATAGTGTCTTTGGCATAACCGACAGATGATATGATGATGTCGGTTTGAAGTGGAGAAGTTCGTGTAATGATAAATTGTCCTTGCTGATCAGCACGAACTCCACTATTTGAATTCTTCCACATGATGGTTGCACCCGGGAGTCTAGCATTATCTATTGCACTAGACACAATTCCACGTATTGTATCTTGTTGAGAATACATGGATGGTACAATAAAAGAAAGTAGGCATGCACAAAGCATGAGTTTGATGAATCTATTCATATGTCACATAAAGAATGTTGAATATTATTGAATCAATAACTGTTCAATCACATTCTATATTCTGAATATGCAGATTCCTTCAGGTTCAAAGAATAGTGAAGATGAGGAAGGAAAATAACAGTAAGAACCAACATGAAATGCACGTTTTCTTGGCAATTGAATACTTAATTCTTGGCTATGCAAGAGTTTGATGAGCGGGGAGAACAATACGATTGATATTGTTTGGGGGATTCCCTCAAGATTCATGGCGGTATCAATAAGTTCATCGCCACAACATGCAGGAATATCAATGGAAATCTGAGAAGATGGTTCCATGCAACATTCATCCTCATGTTGCAAAGAGAATGAAATAGATTCTATCTCGCCACAGCAATGATGAACAAGCAATGGAGTGCCGCTTATTGTCAGGAAAGAAATAAGGAGAAGTACAATTGCTATGGATTTAGTGTGCTTCATTCATCATCCGAGTCTAAATCATCTTCAGATATGTCTTGTTTAATGTGAATATCTCGTTCTTGATATTCAGCAACGCGTTTGTCTCTTCTAGACTTTGCGAGTTCTCGTAAATCAACTATTCTATCAGCTTCATCAACAATTTCAGTACCTAACATGGTTTCAAGTACATCTTCCATTGTGACAAGACCTTCAATGCCTCCATATTCATCCACCACGATAAACATATGTTGTCTTCCCTGAAGAAATTGCTCCAATGCCTTTTCAAGCGTAGCATTATCCGGGATGAAATTCGCTTGTCGAACAAGTCTATCCATGGTACGATTTCTTCTTCCATCCAAAGCAGCTCTTAGCACATCTTTTGTGAGGGCATATCCGATAATACCATCTGTCGAGTCGCCTTCCCAAACCGGAAATCTGGAGTACATCTGTAATTCCGATAATAATGCCACTTCAGCAACAGTCATGGTTGACTGAACACTAAATACAACCGACCTTGGCGTCATGATATCAGCAACACGAATTTCGCTGAAATTCATGATACTTTTGAAAATGCGATATTCTCCATCATCGAGCGTGCCTTCTTCTCGAGCTGTATCAACCAATGCATCAAATTCTTCTCTTTGTTCGGATTCAGTCAAAGGTGGATTCAACAATGTACCAAGTCGTACAAGGAGAAAACTCAATGGATAAAACACAAATGATAATATTCTCAAATACAAAAAAGTAGTTGTAGTCAATCGTTCTGCATAGCGCTCGCCAATTGCAGAAAAAAGCGTTTTTATTACAATTACCAATACGAGAGAAATCAGCAATGTAGGGATTTCCACGAGGGGCTTTTCAAGACCGGAAGCTGTCCAGAGTAGTGTAAATGCACCCAATAGGAGCAAAAGCAATGCATCCATGACAAGTAGTGCAATACGAGCATGTGCTGCATTTGTTGATCGCATGCGAATGAGGAATCCTGCCTTGTCTGGCTTAATTGCTTCAAATGCATCAAGAAATTGAGGTGTCAATTCAGTCAAAGCTGATCGAGAAAGAGCATTGATGGCTATAACGATGAAGCAAATAATTAATAAGGACAGTTCAAGAAACATCATTCAGGTTCTCATGTGGGACATCACAAGCATTTGATTCTCAATGAATTGCAATGCTATTCAGAGACAAATACATGACAAAACTACCAAAAAAACAAGAGCCGAATGGCTTACCTGCTCTTAAAAACCTATGCAAAAGCGCTTAATCAAGTCATTCATACCGAAAAAACAGTTTGTTTATTCGGAAAATTGCCCATAATTTTGCTGTTCGCGTTTGCAACGGGCTCGTAGCTCAGTTGGGAGAGCGCTTGAATGGCATTCACGAGGTCAGGGGTTCGATTCCCCTCGAGTCCACATTCAAAAGTAAATTTGGGATCGTAGCTCAGCTGGTTAGAGCGCTGCCCTGTCAAGGCAGAGGTCGCGAGTTCGAGCCTCGTCGGTCCCGCAGAAGCCCGCACTTCTTTGAAGAGCGGGTTTTTTATTTTTTGACAGGAAATTCACTGCACGGCATCAAGCATTTTTAGTAATTTGTCCTTCCCAATAGTCCAATAGAAAAGGATTTACATACAATGTCCTCCAAATTTCAAACAATCACTCAAATTCTCCTTGCATGGTGCATGCTCATCGGCATGCAAAGTTTCATGAAGGCTCAACCTATGGTACAAAGCAAAGTCATTGATGGGCTTCGCGATAAACCATTGCGATATCTCGCATTGACTCAATGTACATTGATTCCGGAACCTGGAAGAATCATTCGAAATGCAACAATCATCATTCGTAATGATCGGATTGAAGCTGCCGGCGCTCAAATAGCAATTCCGGTTGGTGCTACAGTTCGTTCACTGAATGGTGCATTTGTATATGCAGGTTTTATTGAATCCTATTCAGCGGCAGGCGTTCCGGGAGGACAATCAAAGCAAGGCTCTTTTGATGGTGAAGATGAGATTGAAAAACCTGCATCTTTGAACAGAGGCGCTCGCTATTGGAATGAAGCAATCAAACCGGAAATGAATATTGCAAATTCTTTGG
Source organism: Bacteroidota bacterium (assembly GCA_009919265.1). GTDB lineage: Bacteria > Bacteroidota > Ignavibacteria > Kapaibacteriales > UBA961 > UBA961. Next base: position 32,599 of record RGCF01000002.1, read on the forward strand.
GTATAGATGAAAAATCTGCTTCGGAACTGTACAAACAAGGATTTTGCATCGCGCATGTGAATTCGATGGATGGCATCATGCGAGGAACATCTGCATTGGTTTTTGCAAAACCTGGATCAGCAAATGAAGTTATTCTCAAACCGGATATTTCACAGTGGATGTCATTCAGAAAAGGAAGTTCAAGAAATGCATATCCATCGGCATTGATGGGAAGTATTGCCTTGATTAGGCAAGCAATGTTAGATGGCCAATGGTATGCAGAGGCACAACAAACATTTGCAAAAAACCCCAAAGCTCCGGCACCAGAAACCAATTTCTCACTGGAAGCGATTGGTGGTATTTTTTCTCGAAAAACACCTATTGTTTTTGAAACAGGCAATGAACATGCTGTACTACGCGCGGCAAAAATCGCAAAAGAATTTGATCTCAATTTGATATATGAAGGTAGTGGATATGAATATCGTAGACTACCACAGATTGCAGCATTGAAATCAACGATGATTATTCCATTGTCTTTCCCTGCTGCTCCAAATGTACAATCACTCAGAAGTGCATCAGGTGTTTCACTTGCTGAGTTAAAAGCTTGGGATGCTGCTCCATCAAATCCGGCAATGCTCGAAAAAGCAGGAGTACGGTTTGTATTAACCATGAATGGATTGAAAGATAAATCTGACTTTTTGAAAAATCTTCGCAAAGCAATTCGATATGGGTTGAAAGAAGAAACTGCATTGGCAGCATTGACAACGATACCCGCAGAATTGTGGGGCGCCGAAGACATGATAGGAAGCATCAAGCCGGGCACATTTGCAAATTTGATTATTGCTGATGACAATATTTTTACCGACGGAACAATCACTTCTGTCTTTGTAGCCGGCGAAGAGAAAGTACTACAACAAAAACCTGAATATGATATTCGTGGACATTGGAGATTTACCGCTGAATCACTCCCAAAAATGAAATTGGATATCGATGGAAAAATGGAAGGTCCTTCAGCATCTTTCATGAAAGACTCTCTTAAAATTTCAGTCAAAATCCAACAATCAGGCAAGCAAGTATATTTTTCCTTTCAAGGCGATTCACTTGGCGCAGAAGGTTCCATTCGTTGCAATGGATTCATGGACTCATTAAATGCACGCGGAACAGCTGTGCTTCCTACAGGAAGGGAAATAGCATGGAATGCAATACGTGACAGTGCATTTGTTGATAAACCCAAAAAAGAAAAAGAAATTGTACAGTCTAGTGTTACATTTCCAATTGTATTTCCTGATGGCCCATTCGGAATTGATTCAAAGCCCGCTCAGAAATCCGTGATGTTTAGAAATGCAACTGTCTGGACATCTGCAAAAGAAGGGATTTTAAAAGGTGTGGATGTCTTTGTTTCAGGTGGAAAAATTGTTGCAATTGCTAAAGACTTACAACAAAAAGCAGATACTGTCATTGATGCAACCGGTAAGCATTTGTCGCCGGGAATTATCGATGAACATTCTCATATCGCTGTTGAATCCGGTGTGAATGAAGGTACACATGCAGTCACAGCAGAAGTTCGAATCGGCGATGTTTTGCAACCTGATGATATCAATATTTATCGACAACTTGCTGGCGGAGTGACCGCAAGTCATCTTCTTCATGGTTCAGCAAATCCAATTGGTGGTCAATTACAATTGATCAAATTACGCTGGGGAGATGATGCTGATGGATTGAAAATGGATTTTCCCGGTACCATCAAGTTTGCACTTGGCGAAAATGTGAAGCAGGCAAATTGGGGTGATCGTTTTACAAGCAGATATCCTCAAACAAGAATGGGTGTGGAAGAAATCATGCGAGATGGTTTTAGAGCCGCACTCGAATATGAGAAAGCATGGAAAGATGCTGGTGCATCAGGAACATTGCCTCCAAGAAAAGATATACAACTTGAAACACTTCTCGAAATCATTCGAGGCAAAAGACTTATACATTGTCACTCCTATGTGCAAAGCGAAATACTCATGCTCATGAGACTCGCCGAAGAATTTGGATTTAAAATCAATACATTCACGCATATTTTGGAAGGGTATAAACTCGCCAAAGAAATGCAGGTCCATGGTGTTGGTGCTTCAAGTTTTTCAGATTGGTGGGCTTATAAATTTGAAGTGTATGATGCAATCCCTGAAAATCCTTCCATCATGCATGAACAGGGTGTAACTGTTGCAATTAATTCTGATGATGCCGAAATGGCTCGAAGACTTAATCAAGAAGCTGGAAAATCAGTGAAGTATGGACCTGTTTCGGAAGAAGAGGCTATGAAATTTGTCACGATCAACCCTGCGAAACTTCTCAAGGTTGATGATCGAATCGGTTCGATCGAAGTTGGTAAAGACGCAGATATTGTTCTCTGGTCAGGCAATCCACTTTCAAATTTTTCTAAAGTGGAACAAACATATGTTGATGGTCGAAAATATTTTGACAGAAAAGTTGACGAGCAACTCCGCAAACGCGATGCCTCCATCAGAGCAACGCTCGAACAAAAGGCTATGCAAAGCGATGAAAAAAGTGAAGGAGGAAAAAGTCGTTTCTCCGGCAATAAACATTTATATGATTGCGAAGATATTGCCGATGAAGTGGCCGGATTTGAAGAATAAAACATAGAATAAAAGTAGAAGTTTAAGAGCCGTCTCAAAAGGACGGCTTTTTTATGTTGCATGCTTTCAATCGGATACAGTATGCAACCATTCTCTCAGATTCCATCTCTGTGGATTGCACTATTCATCATCCTTGGTGCATTTGTAGAGTCATCGCTCAATATTCGAATTGATGCAATATTGCTGTGCTGTGCATCAATCGCATCATTGATTGGATGTTTAGCGCATCATTCATTCAAATCGGTTTGCGCGTTCTTTATCGGTATGTTTATTGTTTCAGAACTTGAAGCACTATATCCACCAAGCCAACACACATTGCATGTTAGCATGCGGGGTATCATCAAAGGAAGAGTTGAAGAATCTCGATTCATCAATGATTCCAATCAAATATGTATTGTGAAGGGTTATATAGACACGCAGGAATTACCTCGCATTGAAAATTGCAGAATTCAAATATTTATACATGGAAAACAAAGTGCTTTGCATCCGGGGATGTTGATTCAATGTCAAAGCATACTTTCAAATCCCTGCCATCCAACATTACCTGGTGAGTTTAATGAGTATTCATTTGCAAAGTCAAGACATATCCAGTGGTTTGCAAGAGCAAAATCATTTGCAATCATCGATAGAGGATTGGACTCATATCAGCATTTCATTTATGGTATAAGATTGAACATAATTCAAGCGATCAGGGAATTAGTACCAAGAGAATCACAAGAGTTGTCAATTTCTTTATTATTGGGGGAACGGTCTGGTCTATCTCATGAATTGCGAAATTCATTTGCATTGCTTGGAACGGCACACATTTTGTCTGTCAGCGGATTTCATGCAGGAATCATTGCTCTTCTCCTTCACATCATACTGGCATGGATTCCATTCCCATTCATAAGAGTATGTATTCTGTGTGGTGCTTTATCTGCTTTTCTTTGCATCATTGAATGGGACCCACCAGCAATGAGGGCATGCATCATGGTTGCTTTTTCAAGCATTTCATGGGCGAATCAAAGAATGATACATCCTCTCCATGGATTATTACTCACTGTTTGCATGATGATCTGCATTGACCCAATACTAATGACATCTATAGGATTTCAAATGTCAGCCATGGGGATGCTTGGCTTGATACTGTTCAACAAACATTTCACTATCATACATGATAGGTTATTTGGGAATACCAGCTCATTGTCTAGATCTATTTCATCTTCGCTCTCCGTTTCGCTTTCTGCTTCATGTACACTATTACCGCTTACTGCTTGGTATTTTACTATGATTTCACTTGTTTCTCCAATTGCCAATATTCTACTTCTTCCGATATGTACAATTGCTCTCTGCTGGATCATCGCAAGTCTTCTAGTGTTTCCATGTAGTATTGTGATTGCAAAACTATTTGGATTAGCCGCGCATCAATCATTAACATTGATGATAGACATACATCAACTGGTGTCATCTTGGAATTGGATTGCATATACAGACCAGTTTGCAGTCATAATGGCTTTTGCAATTACAGCATGCATCTTTGCTGTGTATCGTACACAAAGAATTACCTCTATGAGTATAACAGTACTTGCTTCAGCTATATTCTTAATTGGGATACATGATGTTTTGAATGTGATCAAAGAGCAAACACATCAAGCAGGAATTGAGATTATTGAGCGAGATGAATTATTGATTCTGATAGTGCATGCGAAAAGGGAAAGCATACTTCTGATGGATAGAGATGTGCATCATCGATTCTTTGCAGACAAATCACTGATAGCATTCCTTTCGCAATATGCATCTTTACATGATATGTATGTTTCAGGAGTAATTGCAACACATTGTGCATCAACCCTGAAAAAAGGAAAGCCATCTATACGAATTATGGGATTGGACAGATCAACAATGAAAAAATGTTATCGAATTGGGAGATTACTTACAATATCAGGGACATAAATCAGGGAAAAGGATTTCTTCAATCATTTCGCACCAAATATGACCAATCATGATATGAGATTCCTGTATGCGAGCAGTTATATCACTTGGCACAAGTACTGCATCATCACATTCTCCCAAAAGAAAACCTCCCATTCCCCCGAGAAGTCCAATACAAAGAACTCCTTTTGATTTTGCCATATCCATTGCAAGCTTCACATTCAGTGAATTCCCCGAAGTTGATATACCTATAAGCACATCGCCCGGTTTGCCATAGGCTTCAACACAACGAGCAAATACATGTTCAAATCCGAAATCATTTCCTCCTGCGGTCATGATGGATGGATCAACGGTCAATGCTATGGCTGGTATTGCAGCACGATTAACGGAGCTCCTCAGACGAATCACTAGTTCCGCGGCAAGATGTTGGCTATCTGCGGCGCTACCACCATTACCACAAAACATGATTTTTCCCCCGGCTTTCAACTTTTCCGCTAATAGAGAGCCTATTCTTTCAATCTCTTCAGACTGTTTTGCCAACAGAGCCTGTTTGGTTGCAATTGATTCTTCAATTGTTCGTTTAATTGCCGCTGAAAATGACATGGCTTTCGACCTCACATATCTAAAATTCGGAACCTTCTGTTCTAAAATACAATTTAGTCAATTCCTGACTTGGATAAGGAATTTGCTTTGTTTAACATTGTGGACAAATTGTTGACAATTTTCCGTGCTTTTGCAAAACGATAATTTGTATATTTTGAACTAAATCCGGCATGTGCCGGCTCCTTCTTGGGGGCAGTATCAGCCAACTCTATTTCTACATCGTATGTTAGTATCAACTGTCACAGTCAAAAACAGAGCAGGTTTACACACAAGACCCGCAGCTTCACTTGTAAAACTTGCGGCAAAATACAAATCCGAGATCTTCCTCAATAGGGATGGTTTTTCGATTAATGCCAAAAGTATTATCGGCGTCATGACATTGGCAGCCGAACTTGGCTGTAAACTTGAAGTCACGGTTGATGGCCCAGACGAGCAACAAGCAATGGAAGACATCACGCTCTTTTTCAGTTCCGGATTCGGCGAACTGTAAGGAATTTTCATCATCTCATTTCACTTTCATTCTCATGAAATTTTCCATCTCACTCGGTGATTTTCAAAAAGCCATGCAGCGCGTGTTGCCTGCCATTCCTCCTCGATCTACCTTACCTGTTTTGGAGCATGTGTTTTGTACAGCCACAGCAACAGGTTTGGAACTGATTGCTTCGGATCAAGAAATGACAATTTCCACGAGCACAGCTTGCATGGTTGAAGGTCAAGGCACAGTGTTGATTCCTGCAAGAAAGCTTAATGATCTTCTTCGTTCCTTGGGACAAGAAGGTTCTGTATTGGTTGAAGTCAGCACAAATCTTGATATCAAGTTTTCAACCAGGGGCGGTACATTCACAATGAAAGGAATGGATAGTGCAGATTATCCGCAACAACCTGTATTTCCCGATGGAGAAAATGCAAGATTATCATCGGCTGATGCGATGAAGATTGCAAATAGAACCATGTTTGCAGTTTCAGATGACGAATATCGTCCTGCCATGACAGGTGTATTATTTCAGTTTCGCGGGAATCATGTTGTTGGGGTATCAACTGATAGTTATCGCTTGGCAAGAGTAATTATTAGAGGCGGTGGCTTCCCAGATGATTTGGATGTTATCATTCCTTCTCGAGCAATGGAAGTATTGCGAAAAGTTGATTCAGATGTCGAAATGTCTGTTACCAGAACTCATGCTCGTTTTGCAATGCATGATACAACTGTGATAACGCGCATTATTGATGAGCGCTTTCCGCCCTATGAGAATGTCATTCCGGTTGACAATGACAAAATTGCTGTAGTGAATCAACGAGATTTGGTTGGTGTAATTAAGCGTGTTGCTTTGTTCACGAGTAGCACCAGTAGACAAATTAAGATTACACTCATGCCAGATAGAATTCATGTGCATGGCGAAGATGATGAATCAGGCAGCAATGCTGATGAATCAACCGTATGTGAATTCACCGGCGCAGAATCATTTGAAATTGGATTCAATCACAGATACTTGGAAGAGGCGCTTCAGCAATTGTCTGGCGATGATTCTGGAATGGTCAGACTCTCTTTCTCATCTCCGAATAGAGCAGTATTGATTGAACCAACTGGAGAGGCAACGGATATTTTGATCCTTGTGATGCCGGTACGATTAAGCTAAAAAAAAAAGCCCGCTCAAGCGGGCTTTTTTTATGTGTCTGATGGAAAATCCATTTCTATTGTTTGCCCTTTACCCTCTTTGCCTTTTTCCTTTTCTATAACGGCCTTCACAGCCGGCTTTAACTCTTTATCTTCCAAATCATGTTTTGCGAGAATTCTTGCCAAAAGGACAATGCGCGATTCTAGAGGAATGAGAGAATTCAATACAATGAATTTATCATCATTCACGCGGCAATCGCCACCTCTAAAATTTCCTTTTTCCCTGCGAACAGAATAATTCAGATCATGCGCAAGAGTGAGCATGTCATCCAATATACTTTGTAGTTTCACGATAATTCAATGATAGTTCTTCAGAATATTACACTTTCTCATCCATATTCAGCGGCTGCCACGCCAAAAAGAGTAAAGCGGTTATATAGGAGAGCAATGAGAGAAAACTAACTGCGGTCATCCAAGGATGAAATCGTTGTTTGAACAAGTGCAGCAATCCATCATCTTTTAACAAATTTACAAAATCAATGCTATTGGAACGAATGATCAATTGAAGATCAAGCCAAGCAAGGTAAAGCTCATAGGGTGAAAATATGAAAAACAGAAAGATAGCCATGAATAACCACCCTCTCTGCTTTATCTTCCATTTAGAAGTTATGAGGAGAGTCAAAGCGCTCAGTAAACTCAAGATATACCCGGCAATGGTATAGTAAGCCGTGACACCCATCAATCGGATAGAATAGTTAATTTGTTCTTGAGTCAAAAATGGCTTTATATCCAAAGTCCCAGGCAAGAATACATCAAAACCGATAGCGGTGCGCACTAAACCTCCTCCAAACCAGAGTGTGGTAGAGAATAAAAGAGTGGCCAGTAAAGACTTTTGAATTGTTGTTATCTTCATAAAGCAAAAATATAGCTTTCGAAGACTGAAAGAATTGGCTTTTTATCCACATTTTCCTAAAAGGAATGCTTCAAAAAAACGCCATAAATATTTTTGCTAATTTTCCGTCTAAATAGTTGATTTATAGTTATTTATGTAATTTTTTGAGCAAATATATCCGCTTATTGAATTCCGAGTCAAAACCGATGCAAGTTGTTGATTTTCTTGGCCATGTGCCTAAAATTCCTTTATTTGCCACTTCTCAAAAAAGGCGTATTGTTTCTTTTTTGAAAAATGGCTTCTATCAATGGGCCAAATGTTCTTTGACAATTGGAATACAGTATTGCATCATTGTTTTGTGTGCATTTCTGCTTTCATGCAGAGATGACAAACAATCAAAAGATGCGACATTCACCTATAATGAACCACAGGGTTTGACAACTTTGGACCCCGCAATGGCCGGAATATCCGGACGCATTCATATTGGAGGACACCTCTTCGAATGTTTGGTGAAATTGGACTCAAATGGCGAAATAATCCCTGGATTAGCCAAGTCTTGGAATGTTGATAAATCTGGTCTTAACTGGACTTTTACACTCCGAACTGATGTTCTCTTTCACAAAGACTCATGTTTTGCAGCTCCTGCTTTCACGAGATCATTCAAAGCATCGGATGTGAAATTTAGTTTTGAGCGCATTTGTGATTCACGCACCAAGACCACGGGTTTTTGGATCTTTCGAGAGCGCCTCAAGGGTGCCGATGAATTTCACGAAAACACCAAACTTGGAAAAGTTGAGAAACACATTGAAGGGATAGAAGTTGTAAATGACAGTATGGTGAGATTGGTCTTGACAAAGCCCTTTGCTCCCCTGCTATCTCTGCTTACCATGCCATATTGCAGGATTGTCCCGAAAGAGGCAATAACAATGTATGGAGAAGCATTTGGGTATCATCCGGTTGGAACCGGTCCTTTCATGCTACATCGTTGGGAGCAGGACAGATACATTGAGCTCAAGAGAAATCCCAAGTATCATGAGTTTGATGAAAAAGGCAAGCGATTGCCGTATCTGGACACTGTCATTGTTCAATTCATAAAGGACACCAAGACAGAATTTTTGGAATATGACAATGGGAATCTTGATATGATTCTCTCCATAGATCCAATATTTCTTCCAAAGGTACTTGAGAATGACAAACTCACAGAAGCATATGCGAATCATACATTGCTTCGAGAAGAATCACAGGATATTGTGTTTTGCGGAATCATGTTAGATGGTCAGGCAAATGTCGAAACATCTCGCATGCCGCTTTGGAAATCGGCAAAAATCAGACAAGCTTTGAATTATGCCATTGACCGCAAGGCACTTTGTACATATGTATTGAAGGGCAAAGGAATTCCTGCAGAGCATGGACCACTTTCACCTTCAATGCCAGGTTTTTCTCAAGAAGTAAAAGGATTTACATATAACCCTGCTAAAGCCAAAGCATTATTGCAAGAAGCAGGTTATCCGGGAGGAATTAACTTACCTGAGATAACACTACAATCCGGTAATAATGCTACAACAGTGCAAGTAGTTGAAGCATTGCAACAGCAATGGCTCAAATTCGGCATCAAAACAGTGTTGAGGCAGGTCAATTTTCCTGAGCATTCAGCAATGATGCATGCAGGCAAACTTGGATTCTGGCGTGGGAATTGGATTGCGGATTATCCCGATCCGGAGAATGTACTCGCACTCTTTTATTCGAAAATGGCCTCGCCCAAAGGCCTGAATGACACAAGATTTTCACATCGAAGTGTTGATTCATTATATGAATTGGCTCTTAAGCCGGGACTTCAATCCCAACAGCGATTCAAAGCATATAATGAAATGGAGCGGATAATTATTCAAGAAGCTCCTTGGGTATTTTTGTATTACACAATTAACTATCGATTAGCACAAAGTCCCGTTATCGGTCTCCGCCCGGGAATATTCGGAATGATACCACTCGAAAGAGTACATTTCGAATACGCTAATTAAGCTTCCGCTATCGGCTCAACAGACGCGCCGCCCGGAAGAACGTCGATCCAATTCACAGGATCGGCACCATACTACCAGACAAGGTATTTTATCAAATTACAGAGGTGATTATGCGTAAGTCCATACCCCTCGTACCTTTCTGGCTCAGCTTGGTTCTCTTCGTGATTGCTCTAGCTTTGCCAACCAATAGCTCATATGCTGCCCGAAAAAAATCGGACAAGCGAAAGGTAACGAAACGAGTTGCTTCAAAGAAAAAATCTAAGAAGCATCGCTACAAAATCGTTCATGTTTCAAAAACAAAATGTGATCGAGTTGCAGGCAAGAAACTTGCCTTTGACTACCTCAACAATAATGAGGATCTCTCAAGACTGGCCGGTTTACAACCGGATGCTGACCTAACCCCGACAACGGACATCGCCACGAATACTGGCTCTATTGCCGAGGCTCTCTCAACACAACAGTCCCTTGCTTCAACTATTGATGAGGGCGAATTAACTGCATCAGACGCTGTATCAGGCGCGATGATTTCTGAAGGTGAGGATTTAGCCGAACTTGAAGAAGAAGATGATGTGGTTGTTGATATGGATGCATTCCGCTCATTGTGGCTTTCATATATCGACAGTGATCCAAATGATCCTTCGGCACGTGAAACAACTGATGGTGGAATTGCAAGACAAGCCATTATGGATGAAATCATGAATTGGATTGGAACCACATATGTTTATGGTGGTACATCCAAATCCGGAATTGATTGTTCAGCATTTACAAGAGCTGTATTTGCAGGTGCAGGAGATGTTACTCTTCCGCGCACTGCAGCAACTCAATGGAATGTTGGAAGACCAATCCGCAATAGATCAGAAATGAAATTTGGCGATCTTATTTTCTTCCATACTCGCAAAGAAGTGTATGTGTCACATGTAGGTATTTATCTCGGCGACAACTTATTTGCTCATGCAAGTTCACGCTATGGCGTGACAGTGTCATCGCTCGAAAGTACTTATTATGACACCCGATTGATTGGTGTTCGCAGACTCGAACATCGCGATCTTGCACCTCTTGCAACAGGTGATGCAAAACGATATTCCTATTGATCAAAAAAAGAACACATAAAAAACGGGATGACTCTCAAAGTCATCCCGTTTTTTTATTCTGTTTGATTCTGATCTTGCAATCGTTCTCGTAACACTTTCTGTTTTCGAAACACTGCAAGTGCACATGAAATTCTTCTACCGCTTGGTACTCGTGAATTATTACATACATTCTCACCACATACCATCATCATTGAAGAACCCCCGCCATCAAGATTCAAAGCATCATGGGCTCCGAGTTTTTTCAATATAGCACCCATTTGATCCAATGTTGCGCCTCTTCCTTTACCAGATGGATCAACAAGCACCAACCAATTTTTTGTTTTTCGAGTATTCGTGCCAATAGCAGTTCTAGGAAGATTGTGTCCAATGAATCTACTATTGCGAGCTCCCTCGCTCACGCCTTGCTGACGCAATTCTCCGGCTTCTATCAGACGAGGAGTACCACACACTGCCTGCACATAAGGAATCGTATCTTTTTCAGCAGTATAATAACGAATGAATAGCGTATCACCTGCAACAGGTAATTTATCTGCCGGGAAATCTCTTCCAAGAGAAATGATTGCACCACGCAAAGGCATTGCCACCGTTCCTGTATCAACTGCATTCACCAAACAGGGTACTTCTTTATTTACTGTAGGTGTTCGAAGAAAGCGCACTTGTACCTTTATCAAAGGATATTCAATATTGGATTGCCTTTTCATTTCAGCCAATTCTGCTTTCAATTGTTCCATATCCAATTCTTCCTCCGTAGAATCTTCGGCGGACTGAGGTCTATTCTCCAAAAATTCTTCCGCAGCTTTATCTAATTGCATATTTGGTACATGCGGTATCGATGTGCCACCATAGAGATTATAGACGGCAATTCCATCAATGCTCGGTCTTTCATTTGTGTATGAAATTCGAAACTTCTCTCCACTCTCTGTTCTTATCACTCCATCAAGATCAAATTTTCCTATAAACATTTTGTTTTTTGAATCAAAGAATGCACTTGTCCAATTTTTCTCATTACCCATTTGGATCACTTCTCCATTCAGAACAAGTGGTCCTATAGCTGTATTGCGATATGCTCTCCAAAAATTTGCATTGACCGCTGAAAGCAAGCTATCACGAACAGTGGTGTCTATTCGCATGAACATATCACCGATTCGCTCTAAACCATCATGTTTATTCATGCCTTTTATCACGCCAATTTTTAAGGTGGGATCATTGACATCCATCTCAACGGCATATACAGGATGATTCAAAGGTCCATACAAGAAATGCATATATCTCAAGCCAGGGGCAAGCATAGTATCTTCAATAAAGACTTGCTTTCCATTCACGGAAACAAATTGATTATGTCCAGAAGAACCTGATGACTTTCTCCCTCTCCCTTTTCTAGAATGACGCCCTTTTTTCGAACCTTTTTTCGAACTTTTCTTCGAAGATCGTGAGGACTTCTTTGAACTCTTAGTTGATTTCTTTTTTGATGAATGAGAAGATGATGATTTGCCTTTCTTACGAGAAGCCGCATCAATTTCCATTACGGGCATCAGCATGCTGAATGCCAATATCCAAGAGCAAAAGAGAAGTAAGTATGATTGCATTGTATGTTCTCACTGAAAGCAGTATATCCTCATACGGCGAAAAATGCTAAATTGTGCCTTTAGACAAATCTTCTCACCGTTCAGGATTGGTGCCATGAACTTTGAAACAATAATTTTTGAAGAAAAAGGCCATATATGCCTTATTACGCTCAATAGGCCAGATAAGTTAAACGCCTTAAACGCCACCTTATTGAATGAGCTGCAAAAAGCGCTCCAATTTTGCTCAAATTCAGAAAAATGTCGGGCAATAATCATTACCGGATCAGGCAAAGCATTTGCCGCCGGGGCTGATATCGCACAATTACATGAACAAACAGCTACAACAGGTGCTGCATTTGCAATGTTTGGACAAGCAATTTTTACAGAATTGGAATATATGAAAAAACCCGTCATCGCTGCAGTCAACGGCTTTGCTCTTGGTGGTGGTTGCGAGCTTGCGCTTGCTTGTCATATGAGATTTGCATCCCCGATGGCAAAATTTGGTCAACCTGAGGTGAACTTAGGGATAATACCGGGATATGGTGGAACGCAGAGGTTAACAACATTGGTTGGTTCAGCTCAAGCAACAGAACTCATTTTGACTGGTGCTATCATCAATGCCGAAGAAGCACTCCGCATAGGATTGGTAAACAGATTAATTGATCCTGAGTCTTTGATTGATGAATGTATCAAGATCGCTGAATTGATTGCATCAAAAGCACCATTGGCAATATCAGCAAGCCTTGCCGCCATTCGTTCAGCAATTGATTGTGGAACAGCCGAAGGGATGGAAAGCGAAGCCCGGCTCTTTGGAGAAATTTGTGGGACTGAGGATTTTAAAGAAGGGACAGCCGCATTTTTGGAGAAAAGACAAGCCAATTTTAAAGGGAAATGACAAATACAGAAAACAATCTAAGAATTCCCTATTTTTGCAATCTTGTTTAGTGATTCCATTACACATAATCGGATTAATATTATGAGAATCAAAGTAGTCTTGATGAGCTTGACAATTTTCCTTGCAAGTGGTTTTATACTTCGCGCACAGGATGACAGACTCGATGAATTGACATTTGAGGAGACAGTGATTCAAGAAGAAAAAGTCCCATATTTCGGTGTGGGTGGTGGTTTCATGATATCATTATTTTCTCCCAATCTCACTGATGTGAATACACAAATCACAAGTGCAGGATTCAGTGAATTAACAACTCCCATCACAATGACCGGTGCTTTGGGTGTAGCAACAATTGGAATCATTCCGAATGTTCGTATTTCAATTACAAATCTGAGCGGAAGTGCATCTACTCCCGATAAGAGTTTCACAGTGAACAGCAATGAGTATCTGCGCTCTGTCACTTTGTCAAATGCATATACAGGATTTGGATTTGATTATGCATTCTCACTCGCTAAATCATTGTATCTCTTACCAGGCTTTACGGGAGGTTGGGGAACAATGGATATCGTGACCGCACAATATGCGAAAGCCGCTAATACATCTAATAATGGAATTGGTGGAAACCCTGCGGATGCGAATGTCTTTAATCACTCATTGAGTAATGATTATTTCATGATCAATCCCGGTTTAAGTGTTGAATTTGCACCTGCATTGCTTGGAAATGACAAACCAAGAATCGTGACTGTTAGAGCGCATGCAGGCTATGCACTCAGCTTCATGGGAGACTGGAAAGAAAATGGAAAAACAATTGTGAACAATGTTCCAACAGGCATTAATGCATCAGGTTTGGCATTTCAAATCGGCTTTATGATTGGCTTGTTCAACTAATTTTCCAATCGGGCCTATAGCTCAACGGTTAGAGCAGCGGACTCATAATCCGTTGGTTGGGGGTTCAAATCCCTCTGGGCCCACTCAGCAGTCATCCATAATGCCGGAGTTATTAGAACATTGCAAAAAGAAAATGGGTCTTTTATGCAATGGCTGGATTCACATCATCCGATGTCAAGAACTGAATGGACCAAACTTTTCAAAAGAACATTCAAGTTCACAGGTGGTGAAATCGTTAATGAATTCCTCATGAGTACTGGATACTTAGCGGGTGCTCATAGAGAAGAGTGTCCAATACATACCCATATTCTTACCCTCTCTCCACGATGGGTTTCAACCGATTGACATATTGAATTTTCCTTTCAGAACAAGGATTACACCCAATTTTTCACAAGAAAACAATGTGAATTGCATTCTTATGGTCTGGCAAGACAAGATTCGACCAATGAGAGTGCTATGAATTCAAAACAATTCAGCATTTTTGTGGTATATAAATTGTGGGGGAATCTTCTAACACCCTCATTTCTCATACTTTAGGACATATGTACCTCATGAGATACATCCTAACAACATTGCTCGCTTTTGTGCTATCCATCAATGTATTTGCACAAAATCAAAAACCACTTGTCAAAAAGTTTGAATTTGGGATTTATGGAGGATTGAACTACAATTTCCATGCTCCTGATTTTACTTCAAGCTTGGGAGGAAATTATAATGTCTCCGCAACATCCATGGGCTTTCATGGAGGTGGTTTTGCTGATTATAGTTTAGATAATACATTCAGATTGACTGGTAGAATTGGGATACATGGGATGGGAGCCGATTTGATTGAATCGCTACCACAAAATCTTCAAAATACCTTCAGTGCAAATATCACCATGTTGGAAGTGTCAACCGGTGTTAAAATCAATGAATTATTCAATGATAGTCCTGCTTATGTATTGGCAGGTCTTGAATATGGTTCACGATTGACAAGCGAATACACTGAAAATCTTGCAAGCAATCCCGTATCATCAACAGATTATTTTACCATCGATGGAACCCAAGATCGTTTGGCAATTTTTGTTGGTGCCGGAATACCCATGAAAGCATGGGGCTATACTATCGCACCAGAAATCACCTATAGAAAATCATTGAGTGATTTTAGTTCAATACTTGCTCCATGGGGTGTAGATCAATTGCGCATCGGTGTTTCTTTAACACTTGGACCAAGCAATAAAAAAACTGAAAAAATAATTGCTATAGTAAATTCTCCAAGCATGGAGATTGGATATTATAATGATGCCGGTGATTATAGCATTTTGGAATCAGGCTTGAAAGTTGAAGATATTCAATACTCTGAAATGTATCCATTTGTTCCATTCATTTTCTTCGGACTGAACAGTGAAAAACCTGATCCGGAATTGCAAATGACAAATAGCGGTGATGCTCGTGGAAAGTTTTCATTGGAAACTTTACCTCAAGATGCAATTGAAATCAATAAAAGAACAATGGACATCATCGGTCTTCGCATGCAAAGCAACCCTGATGCAACTATCAATTTGATTGGATCTATTGATGGAAAATCAGAAACAAAGAAAGGTCTTGCTTTGCGCAGAGCAGAAAATGTGAAAACATATTTGACATCAAATTATAGTATCGATCCAAATCGGATTGCAACGGCATCCAAAAATTTACCGGATGTTCCCACAGCTAAGAATCTCAAAGATGGTATGAGTGAAAATCGAAGAGTCACAGTTAAATCTTCACATTTTGACATCCTTGAACCGATTACAATTCGTGGCGATGAAAGTCGCTGGACAAAGCCCGAACTCATCGAGTTTAGGCCTAAAGATTTTGACAGTTCTGCCATAGGAAGCTGGACATTAAACGTTTCTCAAGCAGGTAGATCATTGAAAGAATTGGTAGGCGCAGGTTCTCCTGCACCTCAACGGTGGGTGATTAGACCAAATGATTTGTCCAATGCACAAGTACCTATTGACTATACACTCTCCACAGTGAATAGCAATGGCACAACATCTACGGTCAATGGATCAATTCCTGTTGATTATATGACAAAAACCATGCCCTCGGTTCAGCCAACACCAGATATGATGGTAACGAAGTTTTCTTTGATTCTGTTTGATTTTGACAGAGCAGAAATTTCAGCAGAAAATGCAGAGATATTAAAGAATCGAGTTGGACCTGTTATTAAATCAAATTCAGTCGTTAAAATCATCGGATACACAGATCGAATCGGAGCTCCTGAATATAATCGCTCACTTGCATTGCAAAGAGCAATTGTAACGCGTGATATATTGGAAGAAAAGGCACCAGGTATAAAATTTGAAGTATCAGGCCGCGGTGAAGATGTTGAGATTTTCGACAATGCCGTTCCGACAGGAAGAGTACTTTCAAGAACTGTACAGGTTTTTGTTGAGACTCCAAGAAATTAATATTGATTACCATTCCTATTTACCGGCGTGAGGTATTCCCTCTCGCCGGTTTTGTTTCTAGGCACAACCATTCATGAAACAATTGAATGATTCACATCCGGCAATGTCATGCATAGGAAATTTTACTGCAGATGAATTGTCGCTCAATCTAGAAAAATCCGGCTTTCCCTCCTATCGCGGAAAACAATTGTTTCATGCATTATATGCAAGAAAACATGATACGCCATTTTCATTTGAATCTATCACAACATTACCGAGCGATATACGAAATTCACTCTTGCAGAAATACGGCACCGATCATTTTTCAATTCAGTTAACTGATGTACATGTTTCCAAAGATGGCACAAGAAAAATGCTTTTCTCATTATTGGACGATACTGCAGTTGAAACGGTTTTGATTCCAAGCGAAATGGTAAATGAAGAGGGGCTCCCCAAAAGACGCACACTTTGTATTTCTACACAAGTTGGTTGCGCCTTGGGATGTGCATTTTGTGCAACCGCCACATTGAAACTTAAAAGAAATTTAGCAACAGCAGAAATTGTTGATCAATATATGAGGGCCAGAGAAATTTGTTCAACTGATATCACAAATATCGTATTCATGGGAATGGGCGAACCTATGCTGAATTATGACAATGTGATGAAAGCTGTCGACATTCTCACTCAACCTGAAAGCGAACTCATTAGTCCGAAGCATATTACTCTTTCCACAGCTGGAATTGTTCCCGGTATCATTCGACTCGCTGATGAATCTCGCTCAATTAAACTTGCTCTTTCATTGCACGGGACAACACAAGGTCAAAGAGAAGCTATCATGCCCATAGCAAATAAATATTCTTTGAAAGAATTGGGCGATGCACTGGAATATTATTATCGGAAAACGAAGAAACCAATCACATTCGAATATATCTTGTTTGACGGGTTCAATGATACACAAGAAGATGTGATGCGTCTTGCCAAATTGACAAGAAGAGTTCCTTCAAAAGTGAATGTTATTCCTTTTCATACAATTGAATTTACTGCGCCTGAGGGAATATCCGCATCTCTCAAGCCTGCTCCCGAATCAACATTTTATGCATTTATCAAAGCATTGAGAAGTCAAGATGTCACTGTGATGATTCGCTCTTCAAGTGGACTGGACATCGATGCAGCTTGCGGACAACTTGCCTACTCGCATGCAGGCGGTAGTGCAGGAGCAATTGCATGAAGTTGTTTATTAGCATGATATTGTCTATTCTTTCTATGTCTATGCAACTGCTTGCAGAGGAAGATATATTCACTAATCAAATCTTTGTATCTGCAGAGTTGAAAAAGGATCAACTTTATCGAATTCGTTTGATGAATGGAGATGTCTTGACCGGACAATACAAAGAGAAAGGCGACAGTACAATTCGTGAAGATTCTGCAATGATTGAATCAATCTTATTTAAAACCCTCATTGGAGACTTCGCGCTCTATGCTGATGAAATAGCAACCATTACTGCATTGACTCAATCATATCGACATTCTTCTGCATTATATTTCATGCCCGCAGGTGATGAGATCGGAAAGAATCACTATGTTTCTCTAACACAGTTGGCATTTCTACAATGTGGTTTTGGAGTTGAACATCTTTCGGTAAATGGTGGAATAACACTCATCCCCGGAATGTCATTTGATGAACAAGGCAAGCATGTGAATATCAAGTATACTTTTTATGAAGAGCAACAAGAGAATATTCCCGGTCATTATACAGTAGCGGGAGGATATTCACTGATATATGCAAACTCCGCAAATGTACTTCAACATGCATATGTCACAAGTTCATTTCATATGCCAAGAACTACATTGACCACTGCTTTGTTTTTCAAAACAGGATCTGATGATATCTATGAAGCAAGTGCAGGAAGATGGGGGTCAGGACTTATACGGTTCAATAATGGATCATTGGGATTTGGTCTTGGTTTTGATATTTCTCTTACTGCCCGACATGATACCAAAGTACTTGCGGAATTATGGTGTTCAGATATTATGCGTCCAAGAAATTCAGCAGGATTTTTGGGTTTGCGATTATGTAATGATCGCTATTCAATGGATGCAGGTTTGGCAATGTTCACTGCCCCTGCAATGTTACCGGCAGTGAAGATACAATGGCTTCCATTTCAATAAGGAACAATGTGAGAACTCTTACAATACTCGGATCAACCGGTTCCATTGGAACGCAAACGCTTGATATCATCAGAAAATTTAGAAATGATTTTTCCATTAATTTTCTTACTGCAAATACACGCATCAAAGAATTGGAAGAACAAACACGAGAGTTTTCACCGAAAGGCGTTGCAATTAGTGATGAAGCATCTTGGAAAGAATTCAAACAACACACTTCATTCAAAGGTGAAATTCTCTGTGGCGAAGAAGGGGTGATTGCGGCGGCAAGTCATATAAACAATCAGATAGTCATGCAAGCATTGGTTGGTTTCAGCGGAGTGCTTCCAACATTAGCTGCTATTGAGCAGGGTTCGACAATTGCATTGGCAAACAAAGAAACATTGGTAAGTGCTGGTTCGATTGTCATGAAATCAGCAAAAGACAAAGGCATTCCTATTCTTGCGGTTGATAGCGAACACAGTGCAATTCTTCAATGCATGGCTGGCGAAGAACGATCTATGATTGATAAAATCATACTTACTGCATCGGGTGGTCCATTCAGAGAATTGGATGCAGAATCTTTTGATTCCATCACAAGAGAACAAGCATTGAAACATCCAAATTGGGTGATGGGTCAGAAAATCACCATTGATTCTGCCACTCTCATGAATAAAGGATTCGAAGTGATAGAAGCACATTGGCTTTTTGATTTGGCTCCTGAAAAAATTGAAGTTGTGATTCATCCTCAAAGCATCATACATTCTCTCGTACAATTTGGTGATGCATCCGTTAAAGCACAATTGGGTACACCGGATATGAGAGTTCCAATTATCTATGCACTCTTTCACCCCGAAAGAAGACATGCTGATTTACCAAAACTCGATTTGCTTACAGCAGGAAATCTCTCATTCTTCAAACCCGACACGCAGCGTTTTCCATGTCTTCAACTTGCTTTTGACGCAATGCAAAGAGGAGGAACAGCACCTGCCATTCTAAATGCCGCAAATGAAATCGCAGTGCAGGCCTTCTTGGAAAATAAGGCAAGATTTCTACAAATACCCCAAACCATAGAAAGCACATTGCAGAAGATGTCAATTGTGGATAATCCAACAATCAACGATATTGATTCTGCTGACAAAGAAGCAAGAGCATTTGCTATGAGCTTGCTACAATAATTCCAATTCTTGCGAGTCAAAATTTCCATGACTTCCGCGTTTATTTGGGGATTGCCTTCCATAATCCGATATTTGCATGTCATGATTTTCCAATTTTCCAGAGGCAGCCATACTCCTTGAGACAATGTTTGAACCGTACAGACAGCATAAGCCATTTATGAAATGGCGGCATTGCATGCATCAAGGAAC
The DNA here is from genome assembly GCA_009919265.1 of Bacteroidota bacterium. Classification (GTDB taxonomy): domain Bacteria; phylum Bacteroidota; class Ignavibacteria; order Kapaibacteriales; family UBA961; genus UBA961. The sequence goes on from RGCF01000002.1 coordinate 52,615, forward strand.
AATGGAGTTGTAGAAAATGGAACAATCAAAAAAACGCATACTTTGGATCGATGATGAAATCGATCTTCTCAAACCGCATATCATTCTCCTAAATCAACGTGGTTATGAAGTTGAAACCGCCACGAATGGTGAGGATGCCATTGAACTTGCCTCAAATCAATCATTCGACCTTATTTTTCTTGATGAATCCATGATGGGTATGTCAGGACTTGAAACCTTAACGGTTCTCAAAGACATTGACCCCTCAATGCCTGTTGTGATGGTAACAAAGAATGAAGCTGAATCATTGATGGAGCAGGCTATTGGTAGAAAGATCGACGACTATTTGACAAAGCCGGTCAATCCTGCTCAGATTCTTGCAGCATGTAAGAAATTTTTAGAATCAAGAAGAATAGCCGAAGAAAAAATCACCCAAGATTATCTTCAGGGATTTTCTGAAATAGCAAGAAGATTATACGGATTCATGGACTGGTCTGATTGGCTTGATGTCTATCAAAAACTCGTTCATTGGAGCATCGAATTGGACTTGCATCCCGAATTGGGATTTCATCAAACTCTGAAAGATCAATGGCGTGAGTGTAATGCAGAATTCGGAAAGTTCGTTGAGAATAATTATGAATCTTGGATTCGAGGAGATGATGCCTCCCCATTGCTATCTCCTCACATTGCAGACAAATTTGTATTACCAAAACTTTCCAATGGAAAGCCAACATTCTTTTTCGTGATTGATTGCATGCGTCTCGATCAATGGCTCATGATGGAAGAATTGATTAGGCCATATTACACTGTACAAAAAGATTATTACTGCTCAATCATTCCAACTGCAACACCATATGCAAGAAATGCAATCTTTGCTGGATTATTCCCAAATGAAATAAAAAAGCATTATCCTGATTATTGGAAAGGTGATCTTCCGGGAATCAGCGAGCATAGTCAGAATGCACATGAAAAGGAGTTGCTTGCTGCATTACTGAAACGCAGAAGAATACAATTGAAAAATGAATTGTCTTATGTGAAAATCATAGACACAGATTATGGAAAAAAGATTGAACATGATATTCAGCGATATGCAAGAAATCATTTAACTGCAATTGTTGTCAATGCGGTTGATATGATAGCACATTCTCGATCTGATTATCCAATTCTCAAAGAGATTGCACCTGATGAGTCTGCATATCGTTCGCTTACTCAATCTTGGTTCAGGCATTCTTCATTTTTAGGAATGCTTAGAACACTTTCTCAATATAAAGACATCAATATTGTGATCACGACAGATCATGGTTCCGTACGCTGCATGCATGCTGTAAAAGCTCATGGTGACCGAGAGACATCGACCAATCTGAGATTTAAGCATGGTAAGAATGTAAAGTCTGACGGAAAAAATGCAATGACAATCAAAAATCCTGATGCATATAAATTACCGGAGCATACCGCCTCCACAAATTATATCATCGCAAAAGAGGATACTTATTTTGTGTATCCTACTGATTTCAATCATTATGTTCAGAAGTATCGCGACAGTTTCCAGCATGGCGGAATTTCTCTTGAAGAAATGATCTTGCCGATTATCACATTGGAACCTCGCTGACCAACATTGGGGCAGATCAAGTGATTTGCCCCTTTTATTGTCTTGTCTCACATTTCGTGCAAGTACATGGAAGCAGACAGCTACCACTCTCATTCAGAAGACGAAACTCGATCAATAGGCAAGCTATTTGCCGAAAAGTTAAGTCCAGGCGAAATCATTACTCTTGCTGGTGATTTAGGTGCAGGCAAAACAGAATTTGTCCGAGGCGTCTGTGCTTATTTTTCCGTTCATGATATCGTGTCAAGTCCGACATTTACAATCATGAATCAATATTCCGGAACAAATACCGATGGTTCTGAAATTGCATTGTTCCATGTTGATTTATATCGCATTCAAGATGCAAAGGAATTATTGGAGATTGGATTTGCAGAATGCATGAGTGATACACATGTGATCAAATTTGTCGAATGGCCTGAAAAAGCCGGAGCAACTATGCCCTCAATCGATTGGAGGGTGACAATCAAAACTGTCATGGAACAAGAGGAAGATCGCATTATCAATATCGAATATTTGGGTAATAATCGTTGATTGATACCCATGCTCATATTGATGCCGATGCTTTTGATGAAGATCGCGATGAAATGATTCAAAGAGCATTCGACCAAGGAGTGGAAGCCATCATCATTCCAGCAATTGAGCCTAAACGATTTGAAGGGGTATTATCTTTATGCACAAAGTATGATGCAGTGTATTGCGGAATGGGAGTGCATCCTCACAATGCAAATGACTTTGACAATCAAGCTGAAACTTTCATCATCAATCAGATGTCTTCCCCGAAAGTAAAGGCAATTGGCGAGATTGGTCTAGATTATTACTATGATTTTGCACCAAAGGATATCCAGAAACAAGTATTTAGAAGACAATTACACTTGGCAAAAGAATTTGGTAAACCTGTCATCATTCACAATAGAGAATCTGATGCAGATCTCATTACTATTCTCAAAGATGAGCAGAATGGCGAACTTACAGGTGTTTTGCATTGTTTCTCTTCAAACATCAACATTTTGCAATCTGCATTGGATTTAAATTTTCATATTTCCTTCACTGGAAATATCACTTATAAGAAGAGTATACTTGATGAAATTGTAAAAGCTACTCCATTGTCCAGAATCATGATTGAAACCGACTCACCATATATGACACCGGTACCTCATCGTGGTAAAAGGAATGAACCATCTTTTGTGCAATACATTGCCCAAAAGATTGCAGATATTCATCAAGTTTCAGTAGAGGAGATTATAACCATGACAACACATAATGCAAAGTCCTTATTCGGACTCCCAATCTTACTCATTGGTTTTTTAATTGGACTGACAGCATTTCCAATGTATGCACAAGATGAACAAGAAGACGAAAGAGGTGAAGAGATAGAAGTTGTTGCTCCCCAAAAGCCATTTCCTTATAGCCGTTTCATTGGTTTTGGACCATCCGTTGCAACCAATACAATCGTTGAAACCCTTACAAGTTTGGATGCAAATCAGAGAGGGACGCGTTCATGGGATGGAAATCCTGCATTTGGTTTGAGCATTGCATATAATCCACTTGAATTTTTAATGGTAGACTTGGGATTAATGAATACGAGGAATAATGCCAAACTTAAAAATGCGGATAAAGTACCTGGTACTCCTACCGATCCAGATGTATATACAGTTGCACATCTGACTGCAAGAGCAATTGCAAATCCACGTGGCAAAGTTTCCTTTTTTCTATCCGGTGGATTAAACTATTTGTCAAAAAGAGTGTATGCAACCAATGTAGAATTCACCGATGATTCTCAATTGGGTTTTAATGCCGGAGCAGGATTCATGGTGAATATTCCAACTGAATATGGAATGCTCATTCCAATAGCTGAATGGAGACTCGATTTCGAAACCAAAAATAATGTGACACGCATTCCCAATGTATCACCATATAATAGTTGGGGAAATGTAGAAATCTCAACATTTTATTCACTACCGAAACTAACGATCCTGTGGTATCCGAAGTTTTAATCCATCTTTCATTTGATGGAACATTTCATGCATGACCAATTCTTCAACTTCTGATTCAGAATCACCAAAACAAAATAGACAGGGTGTTGATTTACTCAATGGCCCAATAGATTCAACACTTCGCATCTTTGCTTTACCACTTGCATTCAGTTTCATCGTGAATATGCTCTATTCTTGGATAGACACATATTTCGTGAGCAAGCTGGGCTCTGCGGCTATAGCAGCAATCGGAGTTAGCGAACAATTGGGATTTATGATTTTTAATTTTGGTAGCGGTTTTGCAATTGGTACGGGGATCATCGTTGCAAGAAGGATTGGCGAAGGAAATCGCGAAGAGGCCTCTTATACTGCCACTCAGGGTATCATGACTATGCTGGTGTTTTCAACACTTCTTGCAATTGTCTTGGGTTTATTATTGCCTACAACACTTCATGCACTCGGTTTGGATAAAGATCCTCAAGTATATGGATTCACTGAAATTTATTTATATGCTTTGTTATTCGGCGTACCCGGAAATTTTGTCACATTTCAAATCAATGCAATCATACGATCATCCGGAAATTCCGTTTACCCGATGTCGATATTACTTTTGACTACAGTCATCAATGCCATACTTGCTCCACTTTTGATTTTTGGTTGGACTTTTATACCTGCCTATGGGATGTTGGGTGCAGGTATTGCAACGGCTGCATCACAGATAATTGGCGCTTTGATTTCACTTTTCATGATTATTTCCGGAAGAGCTGGACTTTCATTGAAACTCAAAGGATTTGCATTTGATGCACCTCTATTGCTTAAAATTATTAAGCAGGGCATTTGGTCAACATTACAAATGTTTTCAGTAAGCATCAGTCGTCTTGCATTATTCAAATTTGCCTCCAACTTTGATCCAAAGATTACACTTGCTGCATATACACTTGGTTTAAAAATTGATCTCTTTGCATTCATGTCTGTTTTTGCAATGGGTATTGCTCTTGAAACCGCTACAGGTCAGAATCTTGGTGCTAGGCAAGTAGATCGGATCAAATTGTTTTACCATTCAGCGGTAAAGCAATTGAGTGTACTACTCGGCTTATTGGCTATCTTGAGTTATATATTTGGCGAACAATTTGCTCGTATTTATACTAATGATCCAGACATCATTCGTGAAACGGTTGAATATGTTCGCATTGCATGTTTCGGCTACATATTTTTTGCAATTGGTTCTGTCACATTGCGCATTATTAGTGGCGCAGGCGCCGCAGCAAGAAGTATGATGGTTGTTTTTACTGCATTAGTGATCATTCAAATCCCTTTGGCCTTCATTCTCTCCCATTATACACCGCTTCATGAATCCGGCATTTGGATTGGAGTTGTATTGAGTTATATTGCTTTGACTGTCATCGGCTATCAACAATACCGTTCCGGAAAATGGCTGACAGTGCAGATTTAAGCACTATGTAATCAGGGGTTCTCATGGCGAGCATATTCTTGCTTTCGTCATTATTTGTATCAATGCTAGTTGCACAAGATTATGCCATTGGCATGGATGAAGAAGTCTCAAGCGAATCTCAATTGCTCATTGATGCATTCGATTATTACTCTGCACATCCCATCAATTTACATGAATCCATAGATCAGCTGCATTGCATTCCGGGGATTTCATCGGCTGTTATTCGAGCATGTAAACAGATTTTGAAAGAATATCCAAACTTGGATGATATACATACATTTGTTCATCTCCTCCCTGCAACAACAGACTCATCAGTCATACATATCTTATTGCATTGTACAAAACTTACAACTCATGATACTTGGTCTGGTTCTTTACGAACGAGAATATCATTGTCATATCCGGATATGAAGGGTGTTGAACAGCATGCTTTCCTTGGATCAAAGGAATCATTCATCCAAAGACTGTTCATCGGGAACGGTATAATCAAAACATCGCTTTCTTTTGGGAAGCATGCAGGTGAGCGATATGAACATGGCATGATGCATGGTTCACTATCATATACGAAAGACAATTCAATGATCATTATTGGTGATCATATAATACAAATAGGGACTGGCATATTGTTTTCATCAGGCATATCAATGCCTAATCTTGCAAATCCTGCTCAAAGAGCAGAACAATGGTCGACAGCGATAAGACCAAATACATCTCTTATTGAACATCCTAATTTTCATGGTATTGCCTACCATTATCATAAAAACAATGTACAAACTGGTATGAGTATGTCTTCAAGATATCGATATGCATATCGCAATGATGAAGGTGAATTGACTGGATTTCCAAGTATTACCTATGCAAGAACAACAAATGAATTGCAACATCGCGATGGAATCAAAGAACAAAGAATTGCTTGCTTTGCAGAATTACAAAAGGAAAAACATAGCATTTCTATTGCATCATTGTATCAATACTATCAAGCCAATATTGCACCTTTAGCAATTGCAATAGGCGAACAAGAGCAGTTCCTTTTTGCCATTGATCATCGTTGGTCCGAATCTGATTACACAATGTCAAGTACTATTCTATGCGACAAAAGAGGCAATATAGGTGGTATGTTGATGATGCATCATGATGCACTCAAACAACAACAAGCATGCATCATACGCTATTATGCTGCGAATTTACATTCAATACTTGGCAATTCTCCCGGACGGTTTGGAACTCCGAACAATGAGATTGGCATACAATTCATGATGAATGGAAAAATTAATTCCATTCATTATGCATCATCGATAGACGTTTCTTCTGAGATTGTCATTCCATCGCATAAGAGTTATCTCAATAAGAGCATGCGAACAATTATTCAGTGTTCGAAAAGTGAAGAAAAGAAGTCTCTTCTTTGCAGAATCATACATACAATTCAATCCTCAACAGATCAGCATGGCGACTATGACTCATATTGGAGATGCAGAATCGACTATGGATTTCAGTTCAATAATATCAATGCAATGTACAGGATTGAAGGAAATGTCAGCAAACAACAAAACGTGGTCACGAAAGGCATTGGAAGTGCATTTGAATTGAAAACCATGAAGAAAGAGTATCAACCATGGTATTTGTCATTTCGTATTGCATGGGCAAATACAGATGCATTTTCATCAGCCCTCTATCTACCAGAAACCGGACTTCCTGGTCAACTACTTATAGACCCACTATATGGAATAATGACTATGGTATGTTTCAAAGTTGGATATCAATATCGAAACATATCGTGTGCATTGTTATTAAGACAAAGGCATAAGCCTCTTGAGGAAACATTAGGAAGTGGATGGATGCAGATTCGAGGAAATATGGAAACTGAATGTCACATACAAACAGACATCACATTTTAGGATTCAATAGTTGTGCGAGCTTTGGTTCTACATGCCAACGATCTCTTGCATTAAGCCAGCGTTTGCGTGCATCCTCTTTATGTTTTTGTGGCATATTCATTACTCTTTTAGCACGTATGAGGAGATTTTTTGCAGTATGTTCTAGAGGTGTGAATTCAATCAGATCTGCGGAATATCCTTCCGACATGAGAATATCTCTTCGCATTGAATCTGTTAACATATCTCCCAGTCGCTCTTTCATGATTCCATCTCGCAATAGAAATGCCTCTTCCGATGGTATGGATGCGACATTCATTTGTTGCTGAACATAATGATGACAACAAGGTGCAGCAAGAATGATATCTACATGATGAGTAATTGCCAATGCCAATGCATCATCTGTGGCAGTATCACATGCATGCAATGCAATTAGAATCACACTTCCCTTTTCATGTAAACTTCCACTCCATTCTGCGATCGTACTTTGAGAAAAAGATGCATATTCATTGAAGTCTAATCTTTGAACAGTTCGATTACATGAATGTACTAATTCCTCTTGTTGTTCAATGCCGATCATCGTAGCATTGGAATGCTTTACATTTCTCAAATACCACAATAGTGCTATACTTAGATATGCCTGACCGCAACCGCAATCCACAATGTGCACCGAGTCTGACAACTCAGTTGCATATTGTTCAACAATTCGAATAAAGTGATTGATTTGCACATACTTGTCACGCATTGCTGGAATAATCATAAACTGTTCATCAGTAATACCAATTGCATGCAATAATTGAGCAGCATTTCCCGGATTGATTGGCATTAGTTCTTCATTGCTTGATTGCCAATGAGACTTCGATGGTTTTGTGACTCGATGCAACACGGTTTGCCCGCGACTAGTCATTGGAGAGATTTTAATATACACATCCTTTTTGGGCGTTTGTATATGCCATTGTTTAAACATCAAACGAGACAATGCATCCAATGCATTCATGATATCATCATAACCGGACATCATAAGTGAATGAGTAAAGGATTGTTTTTGAGTTATGATATCAATCAATAATAATCCACATTCAGAAGCATCGTGATGTACTATGATTTTTTTGCAATCATCATACGCTATATCTTTTCCGGGGACCTTGATTGGATCCTCACCATACGGATTTGAAATCGTGATAATGCATCGCATATCGGGTTGATTTCCCCGAAAAAGGCTTTCTATTTGTTCTTGCATAATTGCATTCATGTTCAAAGTTACGAAACTCAACCTTGAATTAGTCACCCGGCATTATTAACAAGCCAGATATAATTGATTTCATCAGAACACCATAGGCAATCTAAATCGGTTATATCACAATGGCGATAAATTGCATATAATCGTCCTTCTGACATCAGTCCTTGAGAATGCCCTGATTAAGCGAGGATTTCGTATTTTTGAAACAATGATCGTGTATCTCTCTGGATTTTTCAATGAAGCATTTTAAAGCTATGATTACCATCACTTTGCGTAAGAGCATCTTGGATGTTCAAGGCAAAACGGTGGAACATGCCCTCCATTCAACGAATTTTACAACTATTGAACATGTTCGCATCGGAAAATATGTCGAATTGACTGTCCATGCAGAACATGCAGAAGCTGCACTTTCCATTGTAGATGATGCATGTAAAAATATCATTGCCAATCCAATCATGGAAGACCATCACATTGTCTTAGAAGAAATTTCAATTGGAGAACCTGCATGAAATTCGGCATCGTCGTTTTTCCCGGCTCTAATTGTGATCACGATGCATGGTATGCAACTTCACATAATGCAGGTGCTGAAGCTCAGATGTTATGGCATAAGGATACAAGCATTCCTTCAGATATTGATTGCATTATTCTTCCCGGTGGATTTTCTTATGGAGATTATTTGAGATGCGGTGCAATCGCGCGTGTATCTCCAATTATGTCCGCAGTGCGTAAACATGCAGAACAAGGAAAGTATGTACTCGGCATTTGCAATGGCTTTCAAATTTTGACAGAATCAGGATTATTACCTGGAGTGCTCTTGCGCAATACAACACTTTCTTTTATTTGTAAAGATATCTATCTCAGAACAGAGCAAACATTGTCCCCTTTTACATCAGCAATGGAGCAAGGACAAATCCTTCGTGTACCGATAGCGCATGGTGAGGGGAATTATTTTGCAGATGAGCAAACGATTCATATACTTGAGCAGGAGCAAAGAATTGCTTTTCGATATTGTGATGCTAATGGCAATGCAAGTCCCGAAGCTAATCCAAATGGCTCCATCAACAATATAGCTGGCATATTGAATGAAACTGGAAATGTGCTCGGCATGATGCCACATCCGGAACGCTGCTGTGATACAATGCTCGGCAATAACGATGGTCTTGGTGTTTTTACTTCACTTTTACAAACCGTAGGTTTGTATTAATTACAATTTTGAGAGGTTATTATGGGTTTCCTTCCCGGTGGTTCAGAATGGCTCATTATTTTACTCGTCATCATCATTTTATTTGGTGCAAAAAAAATCCCCGAATTGATGCGTGGCCTCGGAAGTGGTATTCGTGAATTCAAGAATGCAGCAAATTCCACTGATGACAAAGACACAAAAAATGATGCGCCAAAGAGCGAATAAGAATCTTTGCATACTATTGAGAATCGATAAACATGTTTGATATCGGCGGCGCTGAATTTCTCCTTATTGGTCTTGCAATTCTGATGTTGTTCGGACCAAAGAAAATTCCCGAAATCATGCAAGCTATCGGGAAAGGCATTCGCTATTTTCGTCAAGCACAAGAAGACCTCAAAACGCAAATCCGAGATATATCTGCCGAAGTTGAGAAAGAAACAAATCTTAATGCGACGATACATCAGACTGTTCATCAGAATAATGAAGTGACAACTGAAATCACTACTAATGTATCGGAAACGATAACCATCAAACCTGCCGAAGGATCTATTCCTCTGTTTGAACAACAAGATCCCACTATTGAACCTGATCAATCAATTGAAAGACCATGAAGCTTCTTGGCATTCATATAGTGCTCTTTTGTAATTGTTTAATCATGTTTGCGCAAGATTCTACAACTGTTTCCACACCAATTCCTCAAAAATCTCCTACCATGGCAATTGCTTATACTGTTCTTTGCCCCGGCCTTGGTCAAGTATATGTAGGCTCATATTGGAAAGCTCCAATTGCAGCAGGTGCTGCATTATTTTTTGCATATCAAGTGGTTAGGTACAATGATGTGTACAATGAAAAGACGGCCGATTATGAATTTCTCCTTGCTCAAGGATTGAATCCAAATGATTCACGCATACGCCAAGCAATTAGAGAAAAGGAATTTTATAATAATGCTCGCGATTTGAATGGACTGTGGTTATTGGGAGTTTATGGATTGGCGGCAGTTGATGCATATGTTGGGGCGCATATGCTTGAGTTTGATGTTAGTGATGATTTATCATTCACAATTACTCCTGACCCCTTAAATGGCATGGGAAGAATTCATGCCTGCTATCAATTCTGAAGTATTTTTGCGTCTTTTGGCAGAATGAATATTCCGGGGCTTTGAGAATAATAACCGCTTCCAATCGGGAATTCTTTCTTCTGCTTTTTCCCATTTTTCAATTGCATAATGAGCGATGTACCAGGTTTTGCTTGTTGTACAGACGCACCCTTTGGCAATGACAATCTATATGATTGTGCTGATTGTGAGTTCACACCAATAATGATATCACAAGTTTGCTGATCTTGTTTCATCATCACGATGCTTCTTCCATCTTTCGGAATCACGATTCCGCTTTGCAAAGATGGGACTGCCGTAAATTCTCCAGCACCATTTCCAAGCATGAGACATCCAAGACTATTGTCATAACGAAACATTTCAGGATCAGGGCCATTAAAATTTCCAATCGTTAAAATATCCATTGCTCCATCAGCATTGAAATCTTCACAAACAATACCAAAGACTGGAGAAAATTGTGTTTCAATAGGAAGAGAGTGTTTCACAAAATGCTGACTACCTCTATTTTCTAGCCACATTGTTTCATAATCGAAAGCTTGGAAATGATTTGCACCCACCAAATCCGAACCAAAAATATCATTGAATGTAGCCGAACCATATTGATGATATGTTTGAAATCTACGCGTTAGTGTTGGGATTTGCGCATAGATCGGGCCTCTCATTCTTACGGGGTATTTTTTTCCAACATTGAAATATGTCATGATCAAATCTACACTTCCATTCTCATCAAAATCTTTTGCATAGAGTTCGATTGGTTCTTGTCTTGTAGGTTTATAGCGTGTATTTTTTCCAAGATTACCAAGGACATAGTCCATATCTCCATCATTGTCGATGTCTGCAGATGCAATGCTTTGATATTGACCCGACAATCCTTCCAATTCAATCTTGGCATTATTTGATTCGGTTAAATAACCATTATTGTTGACAAATAATCTAGGAGACATCCATTCTCCTACAATCCACAAATCTAAATCATCATCATTATCTGCATCACTCCACAAAGCGCTGGTTATCATACCAGGATGTTCAAGACCTGGTGCTTTGTCTTTCGTGATATCTGTTAAAGTAGTTATATCATTCCTTAAGATCATGGACTGAGGAATTACAGGATATTGTCCAGGAACATTTCTTCCTCCTACAAATACATCTATGTCGCCATCTTTGTCAAAATCAGCCCCAACAACACAGGAAGATGCAATAGTATCTGCAGGTGGTGCAAACGAATGATTTGCCCTTGAGAAATTTCCCAAACCATCATTGATATATAATCGATCATGGAATAATTCCCTATCCTCTTGCACTGATTCATTTCCACCTGAAGCAATGTAACAATCCAAGTCTCCATCTTTATCAGAATCAAACAATATGATTCCCTGATCTTCATATCGCGAATCATTATCAAAGACTGTCTGTGGTTTTTCGGTAAAAGAGCCGGAAGCAGTACGAATATACAGTTTGGTTTTTCCTTCATGAGATCCACCAATCACCAAGTCGGACAAGCCATCACCATTGAGATCACCTGCCGCCATTCCGGGGCCATTGATGGATAATCTATTTGGCAATAATCGTTGCTGATAAAAATCATCATATTGATTTTCGACATGAATATAGTTCAGAGACTGTTCTTTTGTCAATGGTTCAAATATTCGACGTTGTCGTGTGAATTGAGATGTCTCTTTTCCAGGTATATATTCTATAGTCAATACAGAATTGATTTGTGCTTTTTGCACTTGTTGCTTGATATTCCCTGGCCAATAGACATTGATTTCTTTAATTCCAACCGCAGTTCCCAAACCAAAATGAAGAATCGGTTCTGTGCATGACAAGAATCCACGATTGACATGCATTTCTCGATAATGTTTGGTTTCTTTCCCTTTTGCATCTTTGGCGATGACCTCAATCTTTGCACCCAAGCCATTCGTATTTTTTCCTGGACCTTTTAATGCAATCTTCACATAGGAACCATTTTTTTGCTCGACTGAATAGTTTCTATATACAGCCATCGTTGAATCGATATTGTTAAGCAAGACATCAAGATCGCCATCATTATCCATATCGGCATAAATTGCCCCATTTGTGCTAAGCTTATCAGAAAATCCCCAAGCATCGCTAATATCTTCGAATTGTAAATTGCCGGTATTGCGAAACATATAATTACGGAGTCGAGTTTTTGCCATGCTATTGATGAGCCACATGAACTTATCTGTCTTCTTCTTGACAGCATAGCTAGCAATATCCATATCTATGGCATCTCGATTGATTCCATTGACAATACACATATCCTGCAAACCATCATTGTCCAAATCAGCAATCCATGATGACCAACTCCAATCGGTTTCAGCAATTCCCGCCAGATATCCAATATCGCAGAAATTTAAATCGCCACAATTGAGTTGAAGCACATTGCGAATCATGGATGTTGAATCGAAGTATGGACTAAACACTTTTGGGGTTGTCATTTGAGTCATTCTTCTTTCATGATCATGCGGCATCATGTCAACGGAAAGTATATCCATCCAGCCATCATTATTGATGTCTGCTATATCCGAACCCATGGAAAAATGTGAGGTATGACGAAGCTTTGTTGGTGCTATATCCGTGAATGTTCCATTTTTATTATTGACATATAAAAGATCCCTTGCTTCAAAATCATTTGCAACGAATATGTCAGTCCAGCCATCATTATTTACATCCCCCAATGATACACTCAAAGCATATCGATCATCAAGAATTCCGGCTTTTTCGGATACATCTGTGAAGATTGTTCCATCATTTCGGAAGAGTTTATCTGAATAACCGTCAATTTGGGCATAGCCACCGGCAGTAAATCCATTTTGTGCTATATAGCAATCGAGATCATTGTCATGATCATAATCAAAAAACACTGCTTGAACAGATTTGCCCTCAAATGCCAAACCAAATTCTTTTGCTCTCTCTGTGAATACACCTTTGCCATCATTGATGTATAAATGATTCGGCTCATTGAATCTGCAAATGTAAATATCAAGATCTTTGTCGCCATCTATATCAATGAAGGAAGGCGTGAAGCAAATTGCTGCAGAATCCGAAATCCCTGCAGCTTTTGAAATATCCTCGAATTTCCAATTTCCTTTATTGAGATATAGAGCATTTGGAACTTGCATTCCGGTGAAGAAGAGGTCTGGCAATTTGTCACCATTCACATCTCCAACTGCCACTCCCCCGCCAAGATATACAAAGAATTGTCTGGCATAATTGAATTCTTCGGTTTCAATGAGCCTATTGAAAAAGGTAATTCCGGTTGAATCTGGAGACTGCAACCTGAACATTTTGGTAGATGAATCAGCCAATAATGTAGAGGGCAGTAGGAGAAACAGCGATATGTATCGAAGAAATTGATGCACCATTATCAATGAGTTGCGTTGCGAGTATCTTGAATTAGCAATACAAATCTCTTCATTTTCAAGGAATTTCCCACTTTTTGAAGAGAATGTTCGCAATAAACATTGTCTAGACTTGGTATATTTGCCATGGAATATCCCATTACTTCTATTATAACTATACTACACTTTGCGTTCATGGAAACTAAAAGTACAATCTTTCTCTTGGTTTTAGGAATTGCCGGCGGAATATTCGCAAAAAATGCGGGCAAACTCGTTCAATTTCTTTCTTATGGAAAGCCAGATGACAGGCTTACATCCCTTCCGGAACGAATAAAACAAACATTGCTAGTTGGTTTTGCTCAAACCAAGATTCTTCGAGATAAAGTGGCAGGACCAATTCATGCAGGAATTTTCTGGGGATTTTTAATACTCTTGTTTTCCGCAGCTGAAGGCGTCCTTGAGGGACTCAATCCAAAGTGGTCATTTAATTTTTTGGGTCCGATTTATTCAGGAATCACTATTCTCACTGACATCTTTTGCTTGATGATTATTCTTGGAACAGTACTTTCTCTATGGAGGCGCTATATCACCAAAGTGAAAAGACTGCAAGTTGAGCATGAAAAAGTTGAAGCAGGAATGATTCTACTCACAATTTTTTCCATCGTCACATCGCTTTTGTTGCAAAACACTGCACGTATTGGCATGGGCGAAGACTTTTCTTGGGCTATCCGACCTGTAGCAAGTTCACTGTCCCACTTATTGCCACTTGGACATACGAGTTTTGAGATTTTTTGGTGGCTTCACATGCTCCTTATTTTCTCATTTACAAATTATCTTCCCTTCAGTAAGCATTTACATGTACTTACCTCTATACCAAATGTATTCTTCAGCAATCTTGGTCCGGTAAACACATTGGAGAAGATTGACTTTGAAAATGAATCGCTTACCAGATATGGTGTCACAGACATTGAAGATTTTTCATGGAAAACATTTCTCGATAGTTATACATGTACACATTGCGGTCGATGTACAAGTGTTTGTCCTGCAAATCAGACAGGTAAAGTACTTGATCCACGGATGGTTATCATCGGGATTCATGATCGTGTGATTGAAAAAGCACCACTGATTGATAAAATTTCAGACTATAGAAATAATGCTTCAAGAGAAGAGGTGCGCAATGCAGTGGATGGAATTCTTTCAGGAAAACAATCAGCTGAATTTGACTCCAAAGAAACTGAATTGTTTACGATACTTCTCAATGAAGAAGAGCAATCTATATGGAACAAAAAGCTCATCGGTGATTATGTAAACCCCGATGCACTGTGGGCTTGTACAACATGTGGTGCATGCATGGAGGAATGTCCGGTTAATATCGAGCATGTTCCTGCAATCGTTGGAATGCGTCGTTCAATGGTAATGATGGAGTCTTCATTCAATGAAGAAAGCGCTTTGCTTCCTGATATCTATGGAAACATGGAAACCAATTCAGTTCCATGGGGTGGATTCAGTGAGCAGGATCGTGCATTGTGGGCAGAGGGTATGAATATCAAAACAGTTGCCGAAGATCCCAAAATGGATGTACTCTTTTGGGTTGGTTGTGCTGGAAGTTTTGATGATCGTGCAAAGAAAACAACAAAAGCATTTGCAGAACTCATGCAATTATCAAATATCAATTTTCGCATTCTTGGAACAGAAGAGCGTTGTACCGGAGATCCGGCTCGTAGATCCGGGAATGAATATTTGGCAACGATGCTTACAACAATGAATGTTGAAACAATGAATGCATATAATGTCAAGACAATAGTCACTACATGTCCTCATTGTTTTAATACACTCAAAAATGATTATCCTCAATTTGGTGGTCATTATGAAGTGATGCACCATACGCAATACATCAAGGAATTGATTGATTCCGGAAGACTTTCTATTGATGCAAGTAAGTCTACTTTAAGCAAGAATGCAATTGCCTATCATGATTCTTGTTATCTGGGAAGATATAATGAAGAATATGAAGTGCCTCGTGCATTGTTAGAGCATGTTCCTGGCCTTTCCGTTCTTGAACCGGTAAATGCGAAAGATCGAGGTCTATGTTGTGGGGCAGGCGGTGGCAGAATGTTCATGGAAGAAATGGTTGGAGATCGCGTTAATATCAAAAGGACAAATCAATTGCTTGAAACTGGAGCTTCCACTATTGCAGTGAATTGTCCATTCTGTTCGACCATGATTACTGATGGCGTAAAAGCATCAGATAAGATAGATTCGGTTCAAGTCAAGGACATATCAGAGATTCTTCTTGAATCTATCAAAGGGTCTTGATTGCATGTCTGACTTGAGATCTGCCTTTGAAAGCATCGTTCAATTTCGAAGATCAAATCGCGCATTTGATCCAACAACCGAAGTACCGGAAGATGTCATTCAGCAAGCACTTGAACAAGCAATGCTTTCTCCCAATAGTAGCAATATGCAATTATGGGAATTTCATTGGATTCAATCCCCGGAACTCAAACAGCAATTCATATCTCTTTGCTTAGATCAAAGTGCAGCAAAAACAGCTAAACATTTGATTGTCTTTGTAACAAGACAAGATCTATGGAAAAAAAGAGCCAAGTGGAATTTGGAAAAAGTTCAATCAACAATATCTGGTGAATTAACTCCCCAACAAAAAGGTGGCTTGCAGTATTATAAGTTGCTCATGCCTTTCTTATATGTGAGAGATGTACTCGGCATCATGGGCATCGTACGAAAAGCAATTAGTTTTTTGATGGGACTCAGAAAACCATTCTTCAGAGCAGGTGGAGCTGCATTTCAACGCATAGTTGTCCATAAATCATGCGCTCTTGCTGCCCAAACATTCATGCTATCCATTGCATCAGCCGGTTTTCATACATGTCCTATGGAAGGCTTTGATGAGAATCGCGTAAAGAACATCTTACGCTTACCCGGCAAAGCGGAAATCAACATGATCATTGCCGTTGGGAAAGGTACAGAGAAAGGTATTTGGGGTCCGCGATTCAGAGTGCCAAAGGATGAGATTATTATAAATCACTAGTCCTATAAAAGAAAGTAGGATTTTTACATACATAAGTTGAGTATTTTAGAATCATTACCAATCATTATCGGGGTTATCATGAAGAACATAGTTGCCTTACTATTTCTTTGCTTTTTTGTTGCGGGTTGCAACAAGTTAATTAAGAATGAATCACCCGTTCTTGAATCCGAACAAGCCTCTCAAAGTGCTCAGGCGCAACTAAAAAGAAAAAACAACAAAAAACCAACTGACATGATTGGGTTTTGGGTTGGATCATTCAATGCTACAGAAGGATTTGTCAACCAACAAATAACTGACAAGGGTACATTAGCTTGGCATAAAGAAAAGAAAATAACTTTGGCAATTGAATCAATTACAATAGACCGTGTTGACGGTTATAGTGTTATAGCAGGAATAACGCATAAATGTTCCGGAATAATGAAAGAAGATGAAGACTTTATAGAATTTGAATTGACTGAATTAGGTAGAGATCCACAAATAGGAACATTTTATTTGAAGATTGATAAAAAAGACACAGTATTGAAAGGTGGATGGACTGCCAAAAAGAAAGGTGGGATTGAGACGAGATATTGCAACTTTACAAAACAACATTTTGAATACAATCCCAATGTTACTTTTGCATTGATACAAGGAATTTCCGAAGATCAATCAATCAAAGACAATGTACATTATCCTGGTGAATATGATGAATGGTATTCAGCAATTACTTCCAATTATGATATTGTTCAAAGATTAAATCCTTCTACAACGACATTGACAGATTCCGAGGTGTCAGGTTTGACGAAATCTGAATTGATGTTACTTAGAAATACCATTTTTGCTAGACATGGATATGCATTTAAAAAAAGACCCCTGCGAATATATTTTGAACAACAGCCCTGGTACATACCAGTCAGTTCGAATCCAAAATCAGGTTTGACAAAGACTGAAAATCAGAATATTGCCCTGATTGTAAGCTATGAAAGATATTTTGGGGAGTATGATGGTAATTTTGGAAGATAAAGAAAGCAGCTACTATGATCCTCAAATGGGAATGTATAGGAACTAACAGTATATCATATGTGATGAAAGTATTGAAAGTATTGGTTATTATGATTTTTCTATACTATGCTTTCTTGATGGTCTTAATAACTCTTCAGTATATTCCAATAGATCTCACCATAGCTTTTTTGGCGACAAAACAATACATCATTTATCAAACTCATTACCAAATTGCATTCTTTGCGCATGTATTTTGTAGCATATTCATGCTACTTATTGGCGCCTTACAATTTAGCCAGAAATTACGATTACAGGTACCAAGATTACATAAACGAATAGGATATTTTTATGTGTTCGGAATTCTATGTATTTCAGCTCCATCCGGCTTCATAATGGGTATTTATGGAAATGGCGGGATTATCACGAGCATCTCATTTTGTTTGTTATCAATACTCTGGTTTTATTATACCCTTAAATCTTTTCTAGCTGTCAGAAGAAAGAAGGTGATGCTACATAAAGAGTATATGATTTTGAGTTATGCTCTCACTTTATCGGCATTGACTCTTCGCCTTCACAAACAAATTCTTGCCAATACAACTGATCTTCACAGAATGGACATTTATCGAATTGTTTCTTGGAGTGGTTGGATAATAAATCTTCTGATAGCATTCTGGATAATACGAAGAGCGAACAATAAAGCTGTTACTACACCAATGGCACAGTAAATAATTCATACTCTGTATTCTCTGGTAAGGCTGCTATTAACTTTTCCCCTTCGGTTGTTGTAATGAATGTTTGTGCACCTGATTCTAATACTTGTTGCAGAACATTCGCCGTTCTTTCCCCATCAAGCTCGCTAAAAATATCATCAAAGAGCAATACGGGTGTTTCATTTCGTACATCTCTTAGATATGTAAACTCGGCCCATTTAATACTGATTAACAAAGATTTATGTTGTCCTTGCGATGCAGTTTCTCTTGCTCTTCCACCATGTATTGAAATTTCAAGGTCATCTTTTTGTGGACCAAACAAAGAAGTTGCTCTTCTGATTTCATCTTCTTTCAATGAGCGATATGCTAACATATAGGATTCACTAAAATCTTCTTTAGTAAACAATTCTTGTCCTTGAGCAGTATCGGGTACATAAGTTATTCCAACATGTTCATTTCCTGATGTCATTGTTGCATAAGCTTGCAAAAAATAGGGAGTAAAATCTCTAATGAATTGTGCTCGCAATGATGCAAGTGTTGATCCCGATTCGATCATTGATGATGTCAATACATCAAGTAAATCTTCATCGGGTCTTACTCCTTGCAAACGTGCTTTTTGGAGCATGGCATTTCTTTGTTTCAATATTCTTCTCAAAGTAATGGCTGCGTCTACATAGACATGTTTTGCTTGAGAGAGCAATGCATCCATAAATCGTCTTCTATCATCAGGAGAACCAAACGTTATTTCTTTAAAATCAGGAGAAAGAACAATCAATGGCAATTCACCAAGAATATCTTTTGGATTCATGCGATCGCCAATGCTTGTATTAATTAATTTTCTTTGTCCTTCCACATATCGAATACCAACTTTATATGGCGTTCCCAAGTCAGAAGATGCAATGAGTGAAACAGTATAGGAATCCTTCCCCCTGTGGATGAGATCTGCATCATTTCCTGGTAAAAAAGACTTAGAAAGACCGCAAATGGATATTGCCTCCAAAATCGTTGTCTTTCCCGTTCCATTTAATCCACTAATAATGTTCAAACCAGGCGAACATGCCATTGTGGTATATTCATGATTACGGAGTTGTTCTATGATGAGTGAGCGGATATACATGGTTTGATTGAATTCTGATGCTTGCGCAAAATACGGACTTGATAAGGGGAAAGGAAATTTCTTTGCTTGTTCTTCGTCAATACACCATCCAGTACACAACTTTTTACATAGAAACCATAAACCAAGGATATTGAGGTGCTGTCATGAATATTCAAAAGTTCACCTTAAAATCGCAAGAAGCCCTTCAAACTGCTCAAGAAATTGCACATGGCTATGGGAATCAGTCTATAGAACCGGTTCACCTTCTTGCCGCTTTGATTCAAGATGCATCAGGCATTGTTCCTCCCATGCTCATGAAAATTGGAGCAAATGTTAATTTTCTCAAAATCAAACTCAATGAGCAAATGGGTTCATTGCCAACTGTATCTGGTTCGACAGGAAATTATGTGTCGCAAGACTTAAATTCGCTCCTCGAAACAGCATTGCAAGAAGCAAAATCCATGAATGATGAATATGCAAGCGTTGAGCATTTGTTAATAGCATGCACGGAAATCAAATCGCCTGCCGCGCAATTACTCAAGGACCAGGGAATCAATCGCGATGCAATCAAAAAGATAATCACTGAGACAAGAGGCTCGCAGCGTGTAACAGATCAAAATCCTGAAGACAAGTATCAGGCATTACAGAAATATGGCAGGATTTTAAACGATGAAGCTCGCAAAGGAAAGATCGATCCAGTTATTGGAAGAGAAGATGAGATTCGAAGAATTCTTCAAGTTCTCTCCCGTAGAACAAAAAATAATCCGGTAATCATCGGTGAACCTGGTGTTGGAAAAACTGCAATTGTTGAAGGCATTGCCCAAAGAATTGTAAGCGGTGATGTTCCCGATACTTTGCGTTCCAAGACAATCGTTGCACTAGATTTGGGTGCTCTTGTTGCTGGCACAAGTTTTCGTGGACAATTTGAAGAACGACTAAAGGCAATCGTTCAACAAGTCACAGATTCAGATGGAGAGATCATATTGTTCATCGATGAGTTACATACTTTGATCGGAGCTGGTGCAACAGGAGGCTCAATGGATGCTGCTAATATTCTCAAGCCCGCATTGGCTAGAGGAGATTTACGGTGTATAGGTGCTACAACGTTGGATGAATATCAAAAATATATCGAAAAAGACCCTGCATTAGAAAGGCGTTTTCAGAAAGTACTTGTGGAAGAGCCAACCATCGATGATACCATTTCAATTCTTCGTGGATTAAAAGAACGATATGAAGTGCATCATGGTGTGCGAATTACCGATTCGGCGATTGTTGCTGCAGCGCAATTGTCTTCTCGATATATCACAGATCGCTTCCTCCCTGACAAAGCAATAGATTTAGTTGATGAAGCAGCAAGTAAATTGCGCATTGAAATTGATTCAATGCCTGAAGAATTGGATAATCTTGAAAGAAAGATTCGTCAACTTGAAATTGAAAAACAAGCATTGCTCAGAGAAATCGAAGCGGACTCATAATACCAGTTGGGATTTATGGATTCAATCGCTGTTTGGTCCATGAATCGCCTTGTTTCTGGTATTGAATGCGATCATGAAGTCGACCAATTCTTCCCTGCCAGAATTCAATGCTCAATGGTGAAACAGCAAAACCGCCCCAATGTTCAGGCATGGGAATATGCTCAATACCTTGAAATCGTAATTCCATTTCCTTGAATTTCTTTTCTAATTCTTCTCGAGAAGAAATTGGCTTGCTTTGATCAGAAGCCCATGCGCCCAATTGGCTTTCGCGTGGACGAGTTGCAAAATATTGCTCGCTTTCTTGTATGGAAATTTTTGTTGCCTTCCCTTCGATTCTGATTTGTCTTTCAGCATCAAGCCACAAGAATAACAAAGAAACATGAGGATTGAGTAGTATGTCTTGGGCTTTTCTACTCTCATAATTTGTGAAAAAGACAAATGAACCCTGCTCCAAACCCTTCAAGAGTACTGCTCTTGAAGAAGGCTTACCTTCTTTGGACACAGTGGTAAGAATCATTGCATTGGGTTCTGATATATTCATGGCACCGGTTTCAGAAAACCACTGAGCAAACAATGCAATAGGATCTTCAGGAATGGATTGTTCAATCAGATCTCCGCGTTTGTATTCTTTGCGAAGAGAAGAAATATCATCGAGAGGAATCATTGTCATTGTAGTGCTTTTTGAATAGTTGTAACATTTTGTTCAAACATGCCTATATATGTTCCTGCTTTTGTGCCTGGGGTATCCAATGCATCGGCAAAAAGATTTCCGCCTATGCGCACTGTTCCACCACGCGTTTGTACATTGTGTAATAGAGCTTCCATGGAGCGTGGTGCAATTGATTTTTCAACAAAAATGGATCGAACTTTTTTATCGATAATGAGATCACCAATGCGCATGAGATCATTCATTCCAAAATCACTGAGTGTTGACATACCTTGAAGACCAATCACTTGTATGTCATATGCATTTCCAAAATATCCAAAGGCATCGTGAGCAGTGATAAGAATTCTGCGTTCTTTTGGAATTAGTGAAATCATCGAGTCTACATGGTGATCAAGTTGATGCAATTTCTCAACATATTGATTGATTCGGTCGGCATTGTCTTGTATGACTTTCGGATAGTTCTGTTGAATTTGCTTCAATATGCCTTCCAGTGCGAGAGACCATAATTCCACATCAAACCATAAATGAGGATCATAAGCACCATCGATATAGCGGAGACGATGTTTTGGCAATTGTTCTGACATCGCAATAACAACTTTTTTTTCAGACAACTTATGCAATACTTCGCCCATTTTACCTTCAAGATGCAAACCATTGTGAATGATGATGTCTGCATTCAGCAATAATGTTACATCACCTGCTGTTGCTTTGTATAAATGAGGGTCCACACCCGGCTTCATAAGAACATCTATCACAACATGAGAATCCAAACTTGATGAAAGTATATCCCCAATGATACCGGTAGTTGCAACAATGTGAATTTTTCCATCCTTGGGTTCATTCGTACAATTCATCAAACACAATCCACAACAGATTGTGATTATTCCAAGAATGATATGGCGAAAAAAACGAAACATCTGTGCATCAATATGAGAAGAGTTGGTCAAAAATATCATTATTTGCTGTTGAAACACATTTCAACTTCAAAAAGCTCCAAAGCAGACAAGGGAGTTTTGTAAATTTGCAGATAATTCAATCCAAGAAAAAGCCCTATTCATGTCAAGTAAAAAACCCATAATGCCAATCCTGTTGTCCATAGTGTTAGCACTCGGACTTTGGGGTTATGTAAGTATGACCTCTCTTACGACGGTTTATGTGACCTATCCACTTGTGCTTGATTTACCGGAAGAGCGATCACTCGAAATGGAACCACCAAGTTCGATTTCCGTCAAGCTTCGGACATCCGGCTGGCAATTGCTCTATTTACAATATTTCAGTTCAGGCAAAGAATGTAGAATTGATCTTGCCAAAACCAAAATTTCATCTGATGGATTGGTCGAATTAACAAAAACAGACTTGCTTCAAGGTATAAATCCAACTGTGAGTTTGGAGAAAGTTGTTGAATTGCTCCCAGAAGCAATAACATTGAAAACGGGCATGTTGTTTAGACAGACAGTTCCTGTACAATCTCGCATAAGCATTAATCCAAGCAAAGGATATATGCTTGTTGGAAAAATCAACATTGAACCGGATAGCATCGTCATTCGAGGTAATGGATCAATCATACCAACATTGCGTTCTTGGGCTACAAAAAAACTTGTATTTGCAGATTTGACAGGTCCGTTCTCATTCACAGTTCCCTTACAAGACACATTGCAAAATCTTGTTACCAGTGCAATAAGAGAAGTAAAGATCTCCGGAGATATTCAACAAATCACGGAAGTAACATTTCGTGATATACCCATAACCATAGTTGGCGGTCCTGACCAAAGCGAGCATAGTATTGAACCAACTTTAGTTTCTGCTATTGTTCGTGGAGGCGTAAAAAGAATTGCTTCATTGAGTGCAGATGAAATCAAAGCAATCGTGTATTACCCACAATTGATTCAAGATTCAACAGGTTTTGTGACGCCAACATTTGTGGTGCCGGCAGGAATAACGGTATTAGGAACAAATCCAACAATATTGAAACATCGCTTAATCATTTATCCCAATAATTGACATGCTCTATCCCGAACATCTCCTAGATGAAATCAGACAGCGCACTGACATTGTTGACATTGTCAGCGAATCGGTGCAACTGAAACGATCGGGTAAAGGGTATTTGGGGCTATGTCCTTTCCACCCGGATAAGAAACCATCCATGAATGTGAATCCGGAGCTAGGCATATTTAAATGCTTCTCTTGTGGCAAAGGAGGAAATGTTTTTCATTTCGTGATGTCAAAACAAGGGTTGTCATTTCCGGAAGCAATACGCATGCTTGCCGAGAGAGCAGGCGTTCCATTACCCGAAGATGAAATCAAAGATCCGGAAGCTCAATTGAGATTTTCCAGAAAAGAATCAGCATATAAAGTAATGGAAATTGCTGCTTTGTATTATCGCAATCAATTAAAGCAATCGAATGGACAGTCGACATACTCATATTTTATTTCACGTGGATTCGACAATGATATTCAAGAGTTGTTTGGTCTTGGATATTCACCTGATTCATGGACACAAACATTGCAATATCTTACAGAAGAGGGATTCTCTGAACAGGCAATGGAAGATGCAGGATTGATTCTTCGAAGGGAAAAAGATAATAGCGCTTATGATCGATTTCGCGGAAGAGCGATGTTTCCCATTCATGATCACTTGGGGAAAGTGATTGGCTTCGGGGCAAGAAATATGGAAAAGGATGATAATCAGCCTAAGTACATTAATTCTCCGCAATCATTGATTTATGATAAAAGTCGCGTTCTGTATGGATTGGCTCAAGCAAAAGCAACAATCCGCACACAAGGCCATGCTTTGTTAACCGAAGGATATGCAGATACGATTTCACTTGTTCAAGCTGGCTTTGGAAATACCGTCGCGAGTAGTGGAACCGCACTCACAATCGAACAATTGCAATTGCTATCTCGATATACAAAGAAAGTATACATTGTGTACGATGGAGATAGTGCTGGAGAACAAGCCGCATTGCGTGGACTCGACCTAGCAATTGAACAGGGATTCGATGTTCAATTGATAGCCTTACCCGATGGCGAAGATCCTGATAGTTTTGTCAGAAATAGAGGTCCTGAAGCATTCAGAAGAGCCATTGAACAGTCGCTTACATTCATTCAATTCAAAGTTGAATCGTATAAAAAACAAGGGCTATTACAAAGTCCATCAGAAAAGGCACAATGCATTCGTTCTCTGGTGGAATCAGTTGGAAAAATACCAGATGTATTGCAGCATGATTTTTACATGCAGCAAATTGCAGATACAATGCAACTGAGCTATAGTCAACTTACTCATATTTACGATGAATTGCGGAAAGTACGAACAGCTAATGTGCAAGGCGAACGAGGATCAACTTCTCTACAAAGAAGAAAACAAGAAGATATTGCAACAAATACTGCACAGCCTACAGGTGCTGTATACCAGCCTCATGCTTTACCGGAAGAAAAAGAAATTCTGAGATTGGCACTTACACATGAGCCATCATTAAAAACATTATGCGTGAAACTCAATATCACAAGTCAAGCATTTCTATCCGAAGTTGCCGGAAAATTATATGATGAAATAGTTCTCGCATTTGTCAATCATGGCAGTAGACCTCCGCATATTGTATTGTCTGAAAGAAGTGATCTCGAAGATGAAGTCCGAGATTTACTCATGGATATATTGTTTGGTCAAACTGTATTGAGTGCAAAGTGGACAGAATTTAAAGTACAAATTCCAAAAGATGTTGAAGAAAGACTTCTCATTGAATCACTAGCAAAACTCAGATTAAAACATCTTGATATTGAAATAGATGGATTACGCAAACAATTACAATCGCAACTATCACAACAAGAAGAACTTGCCATTTTATCTCAGTTACAAGAATTGATTAAAGAACGACATGACATTCCAATCAAGTTTCACACATCAAAAATCTAAAACAATGAAACGCATCTTATCATATTACTTTTGTCTAATTGTTTTGAATGTATTGACACTCGCAAAAGAAGGGGCTTCCTTCACATTGCCTGAATTATCGATTTCCAGAGCTAAGTCTCATATCAATACACTTGCATCCGATGAAATGAGAGGAAGAAATACCCCAAGTCCTGAATTGGAGAAATCAGCAGAATACATTGCAAGTGAATTCAAATCAATCGGTTTGCTACCAATCAATGGTTCATATTTTCACACGTACACACTTGAACGCTTGCATTTGGATAAACCTACGAGTCTCATTATAAGAAAAGGTTCGATGATTGATGAAATGCAATTGAAAGATGATTTTGTGCCATTTGAATATTCAGGTTCAACAATTGTTGAATCTGCACAACTAGTATTTGTAGGATTTGGAATCACAGCACCTGAGTATAATTATGATGATTATAAGAACCTGGATGTAAAAGGAAAAGTTGTGGTTCTGCTCAGAGGCGAACCACAGATGGATAATGAAAACAGCATATTTGATGGAAAAAAGTTTACAAAATATTCCCGCATGCCATCCAAAATGAAAACAGCATTTGCAAAAGGTGCTATTGGAATTATTGTAATAAACCCGCCATCTACAACATTAAAAATCAGGCCTACTGCTTTTCCTTGGCCATCGCTCTATCCACATGTCCCTGCAGATGCTCTACCACTTTCTAGAAAAAATGCTGACATGCCAAATATACCTGTAGTGAGTGCCGGAGAACGATTTGTTCAATTGGCATTTGGATCTGTTGATACATTGAAAGCATGGCAAAAGAATATCGATTCATTAATGATTCAACAATCGAAGGTGTTGCCATCATTAGAGATTTTGCAATATCAAACAACACTTCGAACTGAAAAAGTAGAAGTTCGAAATGTTATGGGAATGATTAAAGGGACTGAATTACCTGATGAATATCTCGTTATAGGAGCACATTATGATCATGTTGGTTTTTCGAAACCGAATGATGCGACAAAAGACTCAATCTATAATGGGGCAGATGATAATGCAAGTGGAACAACCGGTATGCTCATTTCTGCAGAAGCACTTGCAAATGCACCTGCAAAACCAAAGAGATCAATTGTATTCGTTGCTTTCTCAGGAGAAGAAAAAGGGTTGCTCGGATCAAAAGCTTTTGTCGATACTCCGCCATTGCCAATATCAAAATGTGTTGCAATGTTGAATATGGACATGATAGGTAGAAGTATCAATGATACATTGTACATCGGTGGGAACACTCGATGTAAAGAACTTGCAAATCTGAATGCTGAATTGAATCTATCATTGTTTCAATCAGATACAATGCATTTGGCTTATACCATTGAACAATATTTCTTCAGAAGTGATCAGGCGAGTTTTGCAATGAAGCGCATTCCTGTCCTCTTTTACTATACGGGAGAACATGAAGATTATCACAAAGTAAGTGATGAGATTGGAAAACTACAAATGGATAGATTGGTGAAGATTGCAACCCTATGCTCACATACTGCATGGGCTACTGCAGATTTGCCAATGAAACTTCCCTTTACTCCACTTCCGGGCGATGATCTTTCCGAGTGAAGGAAATGCCTCTTTGTTCAAGTGCAAGGACAGCTTCTTCTGCAAGATAAAAAGAACCTGTGATCAAGACGGCATTTTCAGATTGCAATGCAATTTCGATTGCTTCAGATACAGTATTATGTTGCATTGCATTGATTGAGTGGGATTGTGCAATTTCACATAATGCATCACTAGTCATAGCACGATCCATCTTTGGAGCACAGCAATGTAATGTCTTTGACATTTGAGCCAATATTTCCAGCATCTCATCTACAGGTTTATCTTTCATTACTCCAAATACAATATCCCATTGCTGATGTTCATATCCACATCCATGGAGTGTATCACGCAATCTTTGCAAACATGCAGTATTATGTCCAACATCAAGTACAATCGGCGGATTAACACTCAAACATTGAATCCTTCCTTCTATACCTGTCAAACTTGTACATGCAGCTATTCCTTTTCGAACTGCATCGATTTCAATCGGAAACATTGATGATACATGAGCAAGGGTCAATACGGATGTAAGTATATTTTGCACTTGATGCAATCCAACACGATCAGAACTGATATTCTCAATACCAATACCTTGAATTGTGCAATCAAGTTGCATCGTGCAATCTGAATGCATTGAAAGATTGTTGTATGAACATTCTTCATTGACGACGGAAACTGTACCTGTGGAGATTTCTGCTGCTTTTTGTTTGAAGAGCTGAATTAACTCATCTCTTTCTTCACCAATGATCACTGCACTTCCCTGTTTGAATATTCCCGCTTTTTCACCGGCGATTGTTTCCAAATCATTTCCCAAATATTCCATATGATCAAAATCAATGGATGTAATCACGGTTGCCAATGGATGTTTCAAAACATTGGTCGCATCAAGTCTTCCACCCATCCCTGTTTCGATAATGGCAATATCAACCTGTTGTTCAGCAAAATATGCGAAAGCCATTGCTGTTGTTACTTCAAAAAAGGTAGTATGTTCTTTTTTGATTTCAACCATCATTGTACCGGCAAGCCTTGCGATATCAGCGTCTGAAATCATTGTTCCATTTATTCGAATTCGTTCATTGAAAACTCGAATATGAGGCGAAGTATAGAGTCCAACCCTATAACCTGCCGATTGAAGTATTGCAGCAAGAAATGAACAAACAGAACCTTTCCCATTGGTACCGGCCACATGAATACTTTTGATGGATTCTTGAGGATTGCCCAAGGAGTCCAGCAATGATTCAATACGCTCCAAACCGGGCTTTATGCCAAATCTGTGCAAGGAAAACAGAAAATCAAGTAAATCTTGAATGGATGATTGTTGAATTGAGTCATGCATTGTAAGAGCATCCACGAATCTGGTGCATCAAGTCCGTATATTTGCCTAGAAAAAAAGCCGAAACACAAAAAGTATTTCGGCTTTGAGCCAACTATCGGACTTGAACCGATGACCTGCTGATTACAAGTCAGCTGCTCTACCAGCTGAGCTAAGTTGGCTTATCTCAATAAGAGAGAGCAAAATTAGAGAATTTTTTACTTCATGCAAAGTTTTTTTCACGACGTGTTTATAGACAATCACACGCATCTGCAAGGAAACATCGAAAAATGTGATGGAATTCTCCGTGTTTTTTCATTGGATCCATTAGATGCGAACTCAATTCCGGCCATAGTTGCTGCAGGACATCATTTCACTATGGGGCTGCATCCACAAAACATCCACACAATGGATAATGCGGAATTCAAGGAGATTGCACACAGCCATGAAAATACACTCCTAGCAATTGGCGAAAGTGGTTTGGATAAGTTCATTTCAATTCCGATGGAAGATCAGAAACATACATTCAAACAACAAGCATATCTTGCGGAGGAAATGCAAAAGCCTCTCATCATACATTGTGTTCGATCTTATGATGAGGTCATTCAATTACATAAAGAGATTCAACCTAAGAAATCTTGGATCATACATGGTTTTAATCGCAATGAATACATTGCAAACTCTCTGATTGAACAAGGAATAGTATTGAGCATTGGTAAAGACCTATTGACAGAACATCACCCACTTGCACATGTTATATGTGCATGTAAAGAGATTCCTTTTCTTTTGGAAACTGATGGAAAAGATATAGACATAGAACATGTATATCAACGATGTGCACTATTGCTCAAGATGGATATGCTAGAATTAAAAGTTCTCATTGAAACACATTTCAAACAGATATATGGAACAAACTGAACATACTGTGCCACATTGGAATAGCAGAACATCTCTCCTCTATGGCGAAGAAAAAATAGGTTCATTGATAGACAAACATGTCTTGGTGATTGGCTTGGGAGGCGTTGGGTCATTTGCAGCTGAATTTCTTGTTCGTGGCGGAATTGGTGCAATCACAATAGTTGATGGAGATACTGTTGATACCACAAATCGCAATCGACAATTGCCAGCATTAATTTCGACAAATGGAAAATGGAAAGCTGATGTGATGGCAGAACGATTGCTTGACATCAATCCTGATTTACGATTGACTGTCCATCGAACATTCATTGAAAAAGATATAACAGATGAATTGCTTGAAACGCCGTATGATTATGTTGTAGACTGTATTGACACAGTTGCACCAAAAGTGAGTTTATTAAAAAAGGCGCATGCGAAAGGATATCCTATTGTCAGTTCAATGGGTGCAGGAGGCAAAACCGATCCCACCATGATTGAAATCAGCGATATTAGCAAAGTGCATCACTGCAAACTTGCACGATATGTGAGAAAACGATTGCATAGAAATGATATCAGACATGGAATCATCGCGGTGTTTTCACCTGAAGAAGTTTCTGAAGATGCATTGGCTTTGACTGAAAACACACAAAACAAAGTTTCGTATTATGGAACCATCTCCTATATTCCCGCTTCATTTGGTGCCCATTGTGCATCCGTTGTATTGCGTGATCTCATAGGCGTTCTTCCAAAAATGAAAAAGCAAAAATGAGACTTTCCTCTATTAGCATACAAAGACCAGTCCTAAGCATTGTGATGTCGATTGCCATCATACTCTTTGGCATCATTGGCTATACATATCTTGGCATCAGGGAGTTTCCGGCTGTCGATCCACCAGTAATCACTGTCAATGCAGCATATCCGGGTGCAAATGCAGATGTCATTGAATCCAAAATCACCGAGATTCTCGAAGAGTCAATCAATGGTATAGCAGGCATTACCTCTCTCACTTCAATAAGTCGTGATGGAGCGAGTACCATCACAGTTGAATTCTCATTGGATAGCGATTTGGAAACTGCCGCTAATGATGTGAGAGATCGCGTTGCTCGAGTGCAAAGACAATTGCCGGCAGACATGGATCCACCTGCTGTATCAAAAGCAGATGCAAATTCAGATGCAATTCTTGTTGTGACTGTACAAAGTGAACAAAGAAATTTACTTGAGATTTCTGATATCGCGGCGAATACAATCAAAAAACAATTACAAACCATTCCGGGAGTTTCAGAGATACGCATTTGGGGAGAAAGAAAATATGCAATGCGATTATGGATGGACCCTGCAAAGTTATCTGCTTATGGTTTAACACCGCTTGATATTAAAACTGTACTTGACAGAGAAAATGTTGAATTGCCTTCAGGTAGCGTAGAAGGAAATACAACAGAAGTAACTGTGCGAACACTGGGGAGATTTTCTACAGAAGAAGAATTTAATAATCTGATCATTCGATCCATTAATGGAAACATGATTCGCTTCTCGGATATTGGTAAAGCAACACTTGAAGCAGAAAATATCAAGACAATCCTTCGTACTGATGGAAAACCAATGTTTGGAGTCGCTATAACTCCTCAACCAGGTTCCAATCACATTGCGATTGCAAAAGAGTTTTACAAAAGAGTTGAATCAATCAAAAAAGAATTGCCTGAAGATTTGAAACTGAAAGTCATACTTGATACCACGATATCAATCAAAGATTCACTCAAAGAAGTCATTGAAACACTTGCAATTGCATTTGTACTTGTAGTACTCATTCTCTTTCTTTTCCTAAGAGATTGGCGCACGACAATCATTCCTGTAATTGCAATTCCTATTTCATTGATTGGTACATTCTTCTTGATGTATATGCTGAATTATTCCATCAATGTCCTGACATTGCTTGGAGTTGTTCTTGCAACAGGCTTAGTGGTTGATGATGCAATCGTTGTACTTGAGAATATTTTTGCAAAAACAGAACAAGGTTTAGACCCAATAGCTGCTGCTCATGAAGGTTCAAAAGAAATTTTCTTTGCCGTTTTATCAACGACTATCACATTAGCGGCAGTATTCTTGCCAATTATTTTTCTTCAAGGATTGACAGGTAGATTGTTTAGAGAATTTGGTATCGTAATAGCAGGATCAGTATTAATTTCTGCATTTGTTTCATTGACTCTAACACCAATGATGAGTAGTAGATTCATCAAAACGAATCAGTCACACGGAGAGATCTATCAATTCATTGAACGCATACTTCATCGATTGCTGTTAGCATATCGCAATTCATTACAATCATTTATTCGCAATCCAATACCATCATTCATTGTGACCATTATTTCATTTGGAATGATATGGGTTTTTGGAAAAACACTTAGCTCTGAAATCGCTCCTTTGCAAGATAGAAGTCGTATGCGTGTGAGTGCAACTGCACATGAAGGAGCTACTTTTGAATTTATGGATGGATATATCTCATCCATTTCAACGATATTACGAGATTCAGTACCAGAGATTCAATCATTATTGACTGTTACTTCTCCAAGTTTTGGTACAAGCTCAACAAATACGGCATTCATCAGATTATTTCTATCTGATCCTGAGCAAAGAAAACGCACTCAGATGCAAATCGGCGATTATGTCACACAACTTGTCAAAGAGCTACCACAAGCAAAAGGTTTGGTGATTCAAGAACAAACCATTTCTACAGGCGGTGCAGGCATAGGGGGATTACCAGTACAATTTGTTATACAAGCAACTGATATTGAACGACTGCGATCAATACTCCCCTCATTTTTGGATGAAGCTTCGAAGAATCCTGTATTTGCAGTTGTGGATGTGAATCTCAAATTTACCAAACCTGAATTGCGACTTTCCATTGACAGAAATAAAGCAAGAAGTTTAGGAATTAATACTGCTGATATCTCTCAAACATTACAGTTTGCTTTGGCAGGGCAGCGCTATGGTTATTTTGTGAAGGATGGTAGACAATATCAAGTCATTGGTCAAGCACAAAGGCTTGACAGAAATGATGTTACTGACATTAAATCCATGTATGTGAGATCCTCAGGTAATATGCTCATACAATTGGATAATGTGGTAAACTTTGTGGAAAGCAGTGCGCCACCTTCGGTTTATCATTATAATCGTGCTGTTTCTGCAACAGTCTCCGCTGGAGTTGCACCGGGATATACCATTGGTGATGGAATCAATGCCATGCGAGAAATAGCAGATCAAGTGTTGGATCCATCATATAGCACAGCATTGACCGGAACATCAAAAGATTTCGAAGAAAGTTCATCGAGCTTATTGTTTGCCTTTTTGCTTGCACTAGTATTGATTTACCTTGTTCTCGCCGCACAATTTGAAAGTTTTCTCGATCCACTCATCATTTTGCTTTGTGTGCCAATGGCTTTGGCCGGTGCATTATTTACACTGTGGTATTTCAATCAAACATTGAACATATTTAGTCAGATTGGCATTATCATGCTCATTGGACTTGTAACAAAAAATGCAATTCTCATCATAGAGTTTGCACATCAAAGAGAAAAAGAATTATCTGCAATTGATGCAGTCATAGATGCAGCAACAAGTAGATTCCGTCCGATTCTCATGACATCACTTGCAACAATTCTAGGTGTGCTCCCTATTGCCCTTGCAATTGGAGGTGGATCTGAAAGTAGAATTTCAATGGGAATTGCTGTTGTAGGTGGCTTGCTTTTTTCACTCGTCCTTACACTGTACACTATCCCGGGATTTTTTGTTATTGCATCACGATTGGGTACAACAAAATCACCATGAACAAAATCAATTACAAATGCACACAAATCATCACCATGATTATCATGTCAATCATGGCTTACAATAATGCCATATCACATTCTGCACAAGCAAAACACGGTATGGTTGTTTCTGCATCTTCGATTGCTTCCAAAGTTGGACTCTCCATTCTGAAAAAAGGTGGAAATGCTGTAGACGCAGCGGTTGCAACAGGTTTTGCACTTGCTGTCACATATCCTGGAGCAGGAAATATTGGAGGTGGTGGATTTCTCATTGCACAATTAAAGAATGGACAATCCATTGCGATTGATTTTCGAGAGAGAGCGCCCAAAAAAGCAACAAAGGGAATGTATCTCGATGCCAAAGGAAATGTGATGAATGAAAAGATTCGTGAAGGTGCATTGGCTAGTGGAGTACCAGGCTCAGTTGCAGGTCTCGTGGATGCATTATCCGACTATGGAACCATGTCATTGAAAGAAGTTTTGGCACCTGCTATTGCATTGGCAGAAGATGGTTTCATACTTGATGCTTCGATGATTAAACAATTTGAAAAAGACATGTCTTTATTCAGAAAATTTCCTTCGACCATGAAGGTCATGACAAAAGACGGCGCATCATATAAAGTAGGCGATCGTTGGAAGCAGCCAGATCTAGCAAAAACATTAAAACTCATTGCTGCTAAAGGAAAGGATGGATTTTATAAAGGTGAAATTCCTGCTTTGGTAGCGAAAGCAATGTCCAAACATGGTGGTATTATAAGTGAAAGCGATTTTGCAGAATACAAAGCTGTCAAGAGACAAGTTGTAAAAGGTTCATATAAGGGATATGATATCATCAGCATGTGTCCACCAAGTTCAGGTGGTATTGCATTGATACAGATGCTCAATATTCTCAATCGCTATTCATTCAAAAAGGATGAATGGCATTCACCTCGGCATGCCCATGCAATGCTTTCGGCAATGAAATTTGCTTTTGCAGATCGTACCGTACATTTAGGCGATCCTGATTTTACAAAGGTGCCGCATTCTATGTTATTGTCGCAATACTATGCAGACAATCTAGCTGCCAAGATCCCACAGGACAAAGCATTGCCTTCATCAATGATTAAAGCGGGAGATCCAAAGGCATTTTCAAAGGAAAGCAATGAAACAACGCATTATTCTGTACTAGACTCTGCAGGGAATGCAGTGAGCGTCACAACAACCATCAATTCTTGGTTTGGCTCAGGATTTATTGCTGATGGAACCGGATTCTTCCTGAATAATGAAATGGATGATTTTTCAGCAAAGCCCAATACCCCAAATCAATTTGGTGTAATGGGTGGAGAAGCAAATGCGATTTATCCCGGGAAAAGGATGCTCTCAAGCATGACTCCCACAATTGTGCTCAGAGAGGGTAAGCCAAGACTCATACTTGGCGCTCCTGGTGGGTCTACCATCATCACGACAGTATTGCATATTCTGACAAATTGTTTGGATTTTGGTATGCCTATTTCAAAAGCAGTCAAGGCACCCCGTTTTCATCATCAATGGATGCCTGACAATATAGATTATGAAGAAGGGGCATTCACTCCCAAAACAATGAAAGCACTGCAGGAAATGGGATATGCATTTGGGAAGAAACGGGTCATTGGCATTGCAGAATGTATAGCGGTGAATCCCTGGGAAGACCTTATTTTAGGGGCATCGGATACACGACATCACAGCAATGGAACGGCAGAGGGTTGGTGAAATCGATTCCGTACAATAAACAAATTTTCTTCAAAGGCGTCTAAAGCGCATCCTTAAGCATTTACACAGAGCAATATGAGCAATCAATCGGATATCGCTTCAATACAATCAATGGCTGAAGCAAGCAGAACTATTCAAAAAGAAATTTCAAAAGCAATTATTGGTCAGCATGATATCATTGAACAATTATTGATCGCATTGTTTTCACGTGGACACTGTCTCTTGGTTGGCGTTCCCGGACTTGCAAAAACATTGCTCATTCGAACACTATCAAAGTCATTGAATCTTTCCTATAATCGCATTCAATTTACACCAGATTTAATGCCAAGTGATATTACTGGTACTGAAGTCATTGAAGATGATATTGCTAGTGGAAGAAAACAATTCAGATTCGTGAAAGGTCCAATCTTTTCAAATATTGTTCTTGCAGATGAAATTAATCGAACTCCGCCAAAAACACAAGCAGCACTTCTAGAAGCAATGCAAGAGCATTCTGTTACCAATGGCGGAAAAACATATCAATTAGAACAGCCCTTCTTTGTGTTGGCAACACAAAATCCGATTGAACAAGAAGGTACCTATCCATTGCCTGAAGCGCAACTTGATCGATTCATGTTCAATTTATGGCTTGATTACCCTAGCGAATTAGAAGAAGCAGATATTGTGCGCACAACAACATCAGAAGTAGAACCGGATATCAACCCTGTATTGAGTGCATCCGATATCATGCATTATCAAGACATTGCAAGAAAAATTCCAGTTGCAGACAATGTGATCAATTATGCTGTTTCTCTTGTAAGAGCAACGCGTCCGCAAACATCATCTTCGAAAACAGTGAAGGATTTATTGAGTTATGGAGCCGGTCCGCGTGCATCTCAGTATCTCGTACTTGGCGCCAAGACCCGTGCAGCACTTCGTGGTGCATTCACTCCGGAGATAGATGATATTCGTGCTGTGGCAGAGCCAGTATTGCGTCATCGCATAGTCACAAACTTTAGTGCTGAAGCTGATAATATCACTCCTTCCAATATCATAGCGATGCTTCTAAAAGAAATCTAAGCATCTTCACTTACATGCGTACAACATATCTGTCACGACTTTTCGCGAGTATTCACATGAAATCATGTATTTCAGCAAGTTGCATTTTTTTGACAGTACTTTTATCTGCTTGCTCAATGAAAGATTCAAAGCAAACACTTGAAGAACTCCTTGCAGAATACAAAGAATATTCAATGAGGCAATATCCTGAAGGTGCCACCTATGATGGGGATCATCGTTATGATGATAAGTTGACTGATTATTCAGAAAAGGCAATCAAAGGACGATTCGATTCCATTCGTGTTTTTCTAGAACAAGCAAATGATATTTCATTATCTGATTTGCAGGGAGAAGATTCACTTTCGCTTATTTTGTTCAGAAAAGAATTGAGTCAGCAATTGGAGTCTGAGCAATTCAATCTTCACTTTATGCCTCTCACTCAACAAGATGGTATTCATATAGGATTTCCACAGATCATTGAATATCATCCATTCAAAACTGTCGAAGATTATGAGCATTATATTTCACGACTGAATGCTTTTCCAAAGCAAGTAAATGATGTGATTGATAATATGAAGAAAGGAATGAAGGCAAAGATTGTGTCGCCCGGATTTTCGATACAGCAAGTCATGGAACAAGCATATCCTTTTTTCACACAAGATGCCGATAGCTTGCCATTTGCAAAACCTCTCAATGAATTTCCTGCTTCATTTTCAGAACAACAAAGGAAGATGATTCGCAGTAAAGTATTATTCGCTATCAATGAATCCATCATTCCGGCATATTATGATTTACACATGTTTTTGTTATTCACTTATCTTAACAAAGCACGCAAAGTAGATGGCATACATGCTTTGCCAAATGGGAAACAACTGTATGCATACATGATTCGCAAGGAAACAACAACGGAGATGAGTCCAGATTCAATCTATGCACTAGGATTACGCGAAGTTGAACGAATTGATAAAGAAATGCAATCCGTGAAAGATAGTTTGGGATTTTCTGGCAGTGTCGAAGAATTCAGAAAAGCACTCATAAAAGATCCGGCAAATTTTTATTCTTCAAAGCAACCCATGATGGATGAATATAGAAGGATATTGTCAATCGTCGATTCCAAACTTTCAACATTATTTGGACGATTACCCTCTTCTCCCTATGATTTAAAAGAGATTGAACCATATCGTGCAGTATCTGCTCCACAAGCATATTATTATCCAGCGCCATTGGATCGATCAAGACCTGGATATTTTTATGTGAATACCTATGATTTAGCTTCTAGACCTAAACATACTATGACTGCACTTGCATTGCATGAAGCGATTCCCGGACATCATCTTCAAATTGCAATTGCGCAAGAATTACCAAAAATGCCTTGGTTTAGACAACAATTGGGAATTAATGCATTCGTTGAAGGTTGGGCATTATATGCTGAAAGCTTGGGTCATGACATGAACATATATCAAGATCCCTATCAGCACTTTGGCGCACTTGCCTTTGAAATGTGGCGTGCATGCAGATTGGTCATTGATGCAGGAATTCATACAGGAAAAATGAATCGCGAAGAAGGTGTGCAATTCATGATGAAATATACAGGCAATGCAGAACTTGATGCACGTTCAGAAGTTGATAGATATATAGTCTGGCCTGCTCAAGCTTTATCCTATAAACTTGGTCAATTACATATTCTTTCTTTAAAAAAGGAAATGCAGAATGCTCTTGGCTCAAGATTTTCTTTGAAAGCATTTCATGATGCGATTCTTATGCATGGTCCATTACCCCTAACAATGCTATCTGAACAAGTTCGAAAGTCACTTATCAATTGACATACTATACATGCCTTCAAAATCTACATCACATGATGCACTTGCCGAAAGGATTCTTGAGATATTGAAATCGTCTGCCCCTGAGATGATGAAACTCAATGATTTGGCTAAAGCTTTGCACATTAAATCCGATAGCAATGAGTATGATGCATTGAGAATCACACTCAATGACATGGACCAAAGAAAACAAATCTATAAATCAACAAGAAGAAGATATGGATTGAGACCTTTGGGTGAAATCAGTGCATTCATAGGTATTCTACGATTTCAATATAATCGTGGAACGATTGAAACCGGTGCAAAAGAATTCCCAACTGTCTATGTACGCGAACAAGATTTAAATACAGCATTGGATGGTGATCGCGTTCGTGTCAAATTACTTGCACTCAAAAAAGGGAAAAAACCTTATGGAACCATAACAGAAGTACTTCAAAGATCAGAAATGCCGATAACCGGAACATTGGACTGTGATGATGACTTCTGTTTTTTGATTCCTGATGATGATAAATATCCTATTGATTTTCTGATATCTCAAAAAAAACTTGGGAAAGGTCAACATGGCGATAAAGTGATTTGTCGTTTCCTCAAATGGGATGATCGACATAAATCCCCCGAAGCTGAAATCATTGAAATTCTTGGTAGGTCAGGTGATCCATCTGTAGAATTCACCGGCATCATGAAAGAATTCAATCTTCCAAGTTCTTTTCCCGATGCAGTTGAGCGCGAAGCAAAAGCAGTTGCAGTCATACCTGATGAACGCGCATTAAAAAGTCGCAAAGATCTTCGTGACAAAACAATCATCACGATTGATCCGGATGATGCTAAAGATTTTGATGATGCATTATCACTTGATATTCTTCCAAATGGAAATCGCGTACTGGGTGTGCATATCGCAGATGTCACTGCTTATGTTCAAGAAGATTCACCACTCGACAAAGAAGCACTGAAAAGAGCCACAAGTACATACCTTGTTGATCGTGTTGTGCCAATGCTTCCAGAATCATTGTCAAATGTAATATGCTCATTACAGCCCAATGAAGTACGTCTTGCCTATTCCGTTTTTATGGAATGCGATGCAGATGGTCATGTGATCAATTATGATATAGATGAAACTGTTATCAAAAGCACCAAACGAT
Organism: Bacteroidota bacterium; assembly: GCA_009919265.1. GTDB lineage: Bacteria > Bacteroidota > Ignavibacteria > Kapaibacteriales > UBA961 > UBA961. Next base: position 91,594 of record RGCF01000002.1, read on the forward strand.
TTACGTATGCCGAAGCTCAGGATATCATAAACACTGGAAATGGATCCCATAAAGATTTGATACTTGAATTGCATGCGCTTGCAACTTTATTGCGTGCGAAGCGTTATCGTTCCGGCGGCGTTGATTTTGTGACACAAGAGACAAAATTTGTACTGGATGATAAAAAAAATCCGATCAAGGCTGTATTGAAATCCAGGACAGATGCAACATCTCTTGTGGAAGAGTGCATGCTTCTTGCTAATCAAACTGTTGCCATTGCATTGGAGAACATGAGCAAAGAAGTATTGAAGAAGGGTACATTGCCTTTCATATACAGAGTGCATGATGAACCCGATATGTTGAAATTAAAAGGAGTACTCGGCTTTGTTCGGCAGCTGGGCATTCCAGTTCCAAATGGCACTCCAAGTTCAAATCAATTACATCATATTTTGCAATTGGCGGGACAACTCCCTGAGATAATGGTGATCAACCAATTCATGTTGCGTTCGATGGCAAAAGCAATATATCTGGAAGAGAATATCGGACATTATGGTTTGGGTTTTACTCACTATACTCATTTCACATCACCTATCAGACGCTATCCAGATGTGATTGTTCATCGATTGTTAAAAGAGTATATGAGAGGAAAACCAGCAGATCAGCGACTTCGCTATCTTCAGGATTATGTGGTAGATGCTGCATCTCATTGCTCATTGCGAGAACGATTGGCTGTTGATGCCGAACGCGCTTCCATACGCCTTGCTTCGGCTCAATTGGCAATGCAATATAGAGGCGGCATCTTTAATGGTTCTGTGACAGGTGTTACAAGCTTTGGCTTATTTGTACTCATGGACGAACTCAATATTGAAGGTCTTCTTCATATGAGTGATCTCAGCGATGATTATTATTATTTCGATGAAGCACAATTTAGGCTTGTAGGAAAGAAAACAAAAAAAGTGTTTCGCATTGGCACTCGACTAACTGTCAAAATTAGCAATGCAAATATTGATAAACGACAAATCGATTTGTCTTATGTGGATGAAGAAACAGAATGAATCACACAGCATATCATTACCTATTGAGTGGATTACTTTTTCTAACCATGAATTTCTCTCTCATTTCTCAAGAGATTCGTGCAACAATAGATGTTAAAAATATCAAAGATGACAAAGTTCATGTTAAGCTCATGACACCAAAGATGAGTGTTGATGAAATCTTGTATATCATGCCTGCATCCATTCCCGGAACCTATGCAAAAATGGATTTTGGGTATTTCGTGAAGAATTTCAAAGCCAGCGATGCCAAAGGCGGATTCATCCCTGTCAGACGCTTGAATGACAATGAATTTCTCATCATCGGGGCAAATCGTTTGAACAAGATTGAATATGATGTCAATGACACCTATGATGATACCACACATACATTGGATGTATTCAATCCCGGTGGAACAAATATTCAAGCAGATTCAAATATCATGTTTGGTGCACATGGATTTCTTGGGTATTTCGCAAATATGCAGAGCATACCGTATACGATAGAATGCATAAAGCCATCTTCCCTATTCTGCTCAACTTCTTTGACAAAACAAAGTGTAAATGATACCACCGATATTCTCACTGCAAAGAATTATGATGCATTGGTTGACAATCCTGCGATGTTTGCAAAACCAGACACCATAAGTTATATGCAAGGCGGAACAAAGATTTCCATCGCAGTATTTTCAATAAGTGGCAAAGTCACAGCGCAAATGGTAAGTAAAGTCATCAAGCCGGTAACAAAGACTGTTGAGTCATTTCTTGGTACAATGCCGGTTGATCGATATACATTCATATTCTACTTTGTGGACATGGCAAGAAGAGACCTCCAAAGAAGACCGGCTTATGGTGCTTTGGAGCATAATTATAGCTCTGTGTATTTCCTACCTGAAACAACTGAAGAGTCAATGCTGAAATCATGGATTGCTCAAACTGCCGTACATGAATTCCTTCATATTCTAGTCCCATTGAATCTACATAGCAAAGAAATTGCACAATTTGATTTTCGTGAGCCAAAAATGTCACGACATCTGTGGCTTTATGAAGGAGTGACAGAATACTTTTCCGTACTCTCTCGTGCGCAATCTGGAGAAATGACTGAAAAACAAATGCGTCAAACAATGAGACAAAAGATCTTTGGATCTCAATTCATGATGGCTAAACCTGTGGCTATGACTGAACTGAGTAAAAATGTTCTCCTTCCTGAATATCAAAAAATGTATGGCGTGGTATATGAAAAAGGTGCATTACTCGGTATGTATTTTGATTTAACGCTAAGAGAAAAAACAGGTGGGAAGATTACACTACTTTCATTGATTCGAACATTGACAAAGAAGTTTGGTCCTGATAGACCATTTGAAGACACAGTATTATTTTCAGAAATCGAACAAGTTGTAGGCAAAGACATCCGACCTTTCCTTCAAACCTATTTGGATTCTCCATCTGAAATTCCCTATGCTGAAATGTTTTCTAAAATTGGATGGAAATATATTCAAGAAGATTCCATTGAGGGTTTTTCATTTCCGGGGATGAGAGCAAAGATGGATGATGGCACATTAACATTGAATGTTCGCAAGGAAGACAATTTTCTCGGCGCTAAGCAAGGTGATATTGTCATTGAAGTAAATGGTATGGCTGTTGATCAAGCAGATGGAGAATTGGACATTGCCGGGGAAATCAATGATCCTGAAACCGATGAAGAAATAATGCTCAAAGTAAAAAGAGGCGATGATGTCATTACTTTGAAAGGAAAACCGAAGGTAATGAAAAAATTGGAGCGAAGTATCATTCGCATTGATGAAGCTGCTACAGAAAAGCAAAAAACATTTCTAAAAGAATATTTGACTAAGCAATAAATCATGACAACACCAAGAAAATCTGATCATGTCACAATCATGCATGGTTATGCCTTGCAAGATCCATATCACTGGATGCGAGAAAAAGATTCGGAAG
>RGCF01000011.1 GCA_009919265.1 Bacteroidota bacterium
TGGGCACCGGCACTTGATTCAGGTAAAGTATATAAAGCGGGTCTTGGTATTTCAATTTCGAATGACTCAATCATTAATACAGGAACTATCAATTTCTTCACAGCTTCTCGCGATACAGTTGGAGCAAATCTTTCTAAAGCTGCTCATAGATGGATTGCAAGTTCCACAACAAATCCGAGCATTGATATTGTACTTTCACCTAAAGGGAGCGGCGCATTTCTTGTAAACTTACCAGACAATTTTGTTTCCGGTGGTGATAAAAGAGGTAACTATGCTGTTGATTTACAATTAGCAAGAGGTGAGTCTGCAGATGTAGCTAAATCAAGCTTCTCTAATATACTTGGTGGTTATTCAAATGAGATATCGAGTTCATCAGACTATTCAAAAATAGGTGGTGGTAGCGACAATAAAATTACTACATCAACCTATGCTGCAATTATTGGAGGTTGGTTTAATTCTATAAAGACTGGTAGTAATTATTCTTCAATTGGTGGCGGGTCACTAAACACAATTCAGAAACAATATGGAACTATTGCCGGTGGTACTGAAAATAATGTAAATGCTCTCTATGGTACCATAAGTGGTGGTGGGCTCAATGTGATTGACCCTGCAGGATATGTTGGAACTATTGGAGGCGGTGCATCCAATAAGGTTTCTGATTCCACTGCAGTTGTTGGAGGAGGTTTTGGAAATCAGGCATTAGGTAAGAGATCAACCGTAAGTGGCGGTATATATAATACTGCTAAAAACTGGTATTCTACAGTTTCTGGTGGAGCTTTAAATTCTGCACTTGCAGAAGGAAGTGCGGTAATTGGTGGTATTGAAATGGTATTGGATACAACTGCAGTTAACTCTTTCGGTTTTAATGGAAATATCATAAACAATACAAACAGCCTCTATGCAAGAAAAATCATTATTTCTCAACCAAGAACAGGTGTCTTTAATAATGTTCATCTATGGTTGACAAATAATGATGATACTGTTCGAACATTGCGTTTCTATGAGAAGTATAATACTGTTGGCGCATTCCCAAATGGTACAAATTATGTAGCATTTAAAGCTGCCGATGCGATAGCAACCGATATGGTATATACTTTGCCATCTGCGGCACCCGCTTCAAGTGGACAAGTTCTTGCTTCAACAACGGGAGGAGTATTATCATGGATAAATCCGGGTGGAAATATCAATGACTTCTTCGAATTTGCAGATTTAAACCCAGGAAATCAGAGTGCAATTCAAGCACATATGATTAGACCTTTAGGTACAGAAGATGACATAGATTTTGTTGCAAGTCCAAAAGGGAAGGGTTCCTTCATGTTTGATTATCCGGATAATTCGGCAACAGGTGGCGCAAAGCGTGGATCTTATTCAATTGATTTTCAAATGTTAAGAAATACACAACATCAAGTTACAAAGGCAGACACTGCAGCAATATTAGGTGGCTTTGCCAATGAAATTGGGAATAATGCACATACCTCAGTTATCATCGGAGGTGCATTGAATACTGCTTCCGCATATCAATCAACCGTACTTGGTGGTAGATCAAATACTGCATCAGGGCAATATTCACTAGTTGGAGGATTGGGAAATACATCAGGTTCTTATGGAGAAACTGTATTTGGATTTTATGCAACTGATGTAAATGGAACTACTTCTTCTGCAGTATCAACTGATAGACTTTTTGCAATTGGAAATGGAACTTCATCAACAAGATCGACAGCATTCTCTATTCTCAAAAATGGTAATACGAATATTTCCGGTACACTCGATGTAAATAATAATGTGTCAATCGGCGGTGGTTCTTCCACCAGTGAATTACGATTGAAAGAAGCCTCGGGAACTGGAAGTAATTATGTTGGATTCAAATCCGGAAATGCTACTGCTGACATGGTCTATACATTGCCAACATCAGCTCCAACTGAAAATGGACAATTCATGGTGTCGAATACAAATGGTACAATGTCTTGGAAAACACCTATCGTAAAAGCACAAAACATCAATGTTGATCCCGGAAATTTATTGGAATATGGTGGTTCTGAATCTATTGCAATCACTGTTACCGGTGCACAGGTTGGTGCAACAGTACAGGTATCTCCTCGAACTGAAATGGAAGGTGGTATTATCATTGGTTATGCAAGAGTAAGTGCTGCTGATACTGTATCAATTCGATTTGTAAACACAACAAATGCAGCTGTTAATCCTGCTGCTGTCAATGTTGATGTAACAGTAATTCAACCATGATGTTGTATGTATACATACTTGCCATTTGTACGAGTTTGAGTATTGATGTTTATGCTCAAAAGAGTATGCGTGGTGTTTGGGGTTCAGGTGGCACAACTGCGACGAGTAATAATGTCAAAAGTGGAAATCCTATTATCCATGGAACACTAAGCCAAACAGCAATTGGAAGAAGTGCTGAAAAGTCAGGAGAAGTGCGAAGCGGATTTTGGTATACAATGCGATCTTCACTACCAAAAAATCAGATTGGAATCATTGTAGTACTTCCAATATTCAGCGGTAAAGCAGGGCAAACGGTCGAGATGCCAATAATTATTGAATCCTCGCAAAAATTACCATTTGGGAAACTGTGGACTTTTACCGGTTCCTTTACTTTTAATGCTACTGTACTAGAACCTGTAGCTGGTTTTGATTCCTATACGAGAAAGAATGATACCGGAACTATAGTTTTTTCAGGAACTAGTACTGATACTGCTGGGATAATTAAAAAAATTACATTCAAGGTCAAGTTGGGTAATGAAGCAATTTCAAAACTCAATTGGTCATCATTTGTCATCACTGAATATCCAACTGCATCCATAATCAAGAAAGATGGTGAATTCCAATTGGAAGATTTGTGTTATACAGATGGCAAACCAAGACTTATTGGGACATTGAAACAAGGACTTGCCTTGTCTGCATATCCATTACCTGCAAAAGGACCACTTACGGTAGCAACAAGTGTTGTTGAACAGGGAGCAACTGAAATTGTCATGTTTGCTCCTGATGGAAAAATGGTAGCCACTCTCTATGAAGGTTCTTTGAAGCCCGGATATCATGAATTAACGATTGATACTGAATTGATACCTTCTGGTACATATTTCATTGTCATGAAAACCCCCAGTGATTTGTTAACTACACCCTGTATCATAGCAAAATGAAACTGCTATTTACATTTCTTGTGTGTCTATATGCAAATGTGATTTATGCAGGAGACACTACAGTTGTGAAACAGCAAGTGTTATGGAAAGCAGGTGGTAGTATTTTCCCCTCATTGTATAGACATCTCGTAGATTTTTCTTCATTGCCCAGCATACCCTCTTGCGGTCCAACATTTTCCAATGCTCAGGGATCACTTGGCTCTATTGGTCTTGATTTTACTTATGACTATGAGACAATGCCTATTTCATTGCAATCAAGACTTGATATAAAAGGAATTCCGGGAACATTTTATGAGCAGGAGAAAATTCTTATTGATGATCCATTTTCGATCCCATCATATACAACTGCAGTAATTGGGTATAATTTGTCAACATCGTTGTATTCCTTGGGCTTATCATTGCTGGGTAATTATAGAATAGATGATAAGCTGAGTTTTGGTGCAGGTATGCGACTTGGGGGGATTGTATCTTCAGCATTTGAACAATGGGAAAAATTAGAATCACCCAGTAATGCAGTGTTTATACCGGATAATACAAGAATAAGGAATGAGTTCTCTGGTCCAATTCCATTTATTTCATCATTGGAAGCTGGTATCGTAATAAATGCACGGTATGCACTTCCTTTAAATGAATCAAATACAACGCAACTTATACCGGAAATAGGGTATGAGTTTCCAGTATCTGATCTACTGAGTTCCTCTCAAACATGGCAAGTACAAACAATTAGATTTGGCTTTTCAGTTGTTTACTCTTATACGAGGGAAGATACATATATCGTTCCGCTTGAAACAAAAGTACCAATCATCGTTCCTGTGATTGCGATAACAAATCCAAGCAGAAATCAAGTTGAAATGAAACAGAATTTGACTTCGCTCATTCAATCACCAATCAAAGTCACTCTATTCGATACAAATGGACGACAAGTTGATAATGTTATAAATATTGAAAAGAAAGTCGCTAGAAATATGTTCTCAATTATTAATTATGTCTTTTTTGATTCAAGTTCTGCCGATATACCAACAAGGTATAAACAACTGTCAGAAAAAGAAAAAGATAAGTTTTCAATTGATCAAATTAGAACTGACTCTGCAATCAACTTATATCATAATGTGTTAAATATCCTTGGTACCAGACTGCAGAGCAAGCCTGATGCAACCATCAATCTTACTGGTACTAACTCCAATAATGGAACAGAAGCAAATAATATTGCGCTTTCAAAGAAAAGAGCAGAAGCAGTTAAAAACTACTTGGTTAATACATGGAATATAGACCCAAAACGCATAAATGTTGATGGGCAAAATCTTCCTGATCAACCCTCGAGAGTCAATACAGGTTATGGAGAAGAAGAGAATAGAAGGGTTGAAATATCTTCAAATGACCCTGATATATTTTTACCAGTAAAATATATTGATACAAGCTTTAGAGTTATACCAAATGATATACGAATTAGCACTGATCGGTTAAATAAAGAAAATTTGAAGAAGTGGGAGCTCCGTGCTATAACTGGGAATCAATCTGTAGTCCTAAAAACAGGTGATTCTTTTATGGATGACACATTGAGAACATTCGCAGAGAATATTTCTGATGATTTATTGAATTCAGATAATCTTGATTTAAAAATTGTAGGTACAGACAATAGCGGATCAGAAAAAATACTTGGCGAAACTTCAATACCTGTGAAGCAAATAGTTGCAAATAAGAATAAAGTAGAAAAGTATAATCTCATCACCTTTGGTTACAACTCATCAGCCGTTGATGAAGCAAATAATTTTATCATTCAAGATGTGAAAAAGAATATTCTGAATACATCTGTGCTAACATTGACAGGTCATACGGATAGAACAGGTGCTGCTCAATATAATAGAGCTCTCTCCCTAAGGCGTGCTCAGGAAATATCAAGATTCTTTACCGCAAATAAAATTGTTACCGAAGGTCGTGGTTTTGATGATCTCTTATTCCCCTTGAGTTTACCCGAAGGAAGATTCTATTCCAGAACGGTACGAATCACTGTTGATACATATATCGATGAAGAAAAAAAATAGGATATGGAGTGACATATCCTATATAAGTATTAGATAAATGGTGAAATCAGTTCATGCAATCTGGCGGTGAGCGATTCCACTCTTGATAGCTTGCATTTCTTTTTTATTCTATATTTATGACTTTCAAGAGTTCTAGGGGATATCATCAGCGTTTCGCAAATATCTTTATTTCTCATGCGCAATACAATCATTCCGCACACTTTACATTCCGTGTGAGACAAAGTAATGTCGTGTTTTCTCATAATCTTATCGATTGAGAATTCTCTCGATGAATCGGTAATTGCCTCTATTTCAAGCTCATAAAGATAAGAACGAACATCCTTTTCTGATTGCTCTCCGAATAACTTGTTTTTAAGTATGCTGGCATTATTCTCAATTGTGGAATGAGATCGGCCTGATAAAATCATGATTTCTTTATTCGTTAATCCAATAGATAGCATGATGCTAAAATCAATATCATTTGATGACAGCATTGGATGTCTTCTCAATAATTGCTTTCTTAATTGAAGTTTTGGAATAAAATCTGTTTCTTTCAAACCAAATACATAAGCACTACCTCTTTCTCTTGTTTCGGGTCTTAGATTTTGTATAAATGGTAAATCACCTATCCTTCTGTTTTTATCTAATCTGTTTAGTTGCATTCTTAGATACTTATTTTCTTCCATCCTGATTTCCAATGATTGTTGTAATTGAAGAATCTCATTCTTCAGTTTAACGATGATTGGTTGTTCATTTTCATTCATATCTGAATGAAAAGCATTGGTTGATTGATTGTGTTGATTCATGTTGATGAACCTCCTGATTAAGTGTTGGAAATCGCCTCTAAGTAAGGCTTAGCATTCAATGAGTACCCACTCTTTATACCATCCCCCTTTTATGCTGTTTTACAATACGTAATTACGAAATGATTTTTATAAAAGAAAACGATTCTCACTCACTAAGCAATTTCTCATAGTTTTTGAAGTGATGAGTATATACATGCAACATGATAGATTGCTGTTGTTGAATTTCTTCTTAGTCAATCAGGTGAATCATGAAAATATTCATTCCATTTATATTTCATTTTCTTTTCTTCTCTGCATTAGCAGATGAACCTATTACACTCTTGTTTCAAGGACAATTGAATGCATATAAATCTGCCAATGTTATGGATAGTACTCGTATAATATTTTCAATCTATACAAATCCATTTGAAACACAGTCTATATGGAGCGAAGATCATCACGTCAACATACATGAAGGCATTGTCAATGTTGAATTAGGTATGAATAATAAGCTCTCAGTTGATTTCTCAAAAGAGCTATGGTTGGGAATGACTATTGAAGACAAAGAGATACTGCCAAGAATGAAGATATCTTCTGTACCAAAGTCAATACATGCACTTGTTGCCGATTCTTTGAGTTCTTCATTTAAGAAGATTGTAACATCAATCAATGGTACTTCTGGGGATCTGAAATTATCTGTATCATCACCCTTGATACTTCAGAAGAATAAAGATACGATACACATTAGACTTGATTCTAAACAATTCATGAACCTGTATGATTCAATGCTAATAGACAAATATCATGATAAAGATATTAGTATTTCATTCATAGATAGCTTGATTAGAACTACGCGATTCGAGAAAAACTCTTGTACTAGAGAACAATTGCAATCAGGGGTAATTCCTGTCTTGTTGTCACCGGAAGGGGTAGCCGGTGACAACTTGACGGGTAAGTATCAAAATCTGATACTAAAAGAAGGGTGTATTGAAGAACAGCAGATACCTGCATTGCTGAGACATCAATTGCTTATGCAACATAGTAGTACGGTAATATCGGGCTTTGAAAAAGATACTTTTTCTGTACATGATGTGATGACAACTATTCCTGATACATTACTATATTTTGCTGAGAGCAGATCATCTACTTCTCCAAATGCACCTATTCGTGCACATATGTTAATGCCAAAAGGGAATGATTATGATATCGATTTGGTATTATCACCAAAAGGTATTGGATCTTTACTCACTGCAATGCCAGATGACTCCTATGGTGGAATGAAAAGGGGAATCCAAGCTATTGATTTGCAATTATCAAGATCATTAAATCATCAAATTGCATCAGGAGACTATTCATCCTTGCTTGCAGGAATGAACAATGTTGCAAAAGGACATACATCAACGGTCATTGGTGGTATGTCAAACAATGCTGAAGGAACTGGTTCTGCAATAGTGGGTGGCTATAATAACATTGCAAGTGGAACAAATTCCTTTTCAACTGGTTGGGGTAATACAGCATTGGGTAATGCAACGATTGCACTTGGCATCTCCAATACTTCAGGCGTGGAAAGCTCGGCAACAATTGCCGGAAAAAACAATTATGCCGGAGCGGCACATGCAATTGTGATGGGTGGAAACTTTACTCATGTCACTGCTCCATCAGGTAGTGCCATTGGTTCTATAAACTCATCGATTCTTTCCAGCCAAGCATCAACAATTGGTGGTAAAAACAATACGATTGCCGGAGCTCAATCCATCATATTGGGAGGGAATGGATTAACCCTTTCACATTCTGCTATTAATTCAATCGGTACACTGGCAAACAATCAATCATTAGCAAAACATATGATCATTAATGCGCCTAATACATTCATCATGGGGAATATGGATATTTGGCTTGCATCAAATGATAATGTTTCCAGAGGAATCTATTTTTTTGAACCTGGAAGCACACAAGGAAATTATCCGGGAGAACAACATTATACGATGTTGCGTGCCGGTACACAACAACAACACATTTCATATACACTTCCTATTAGCCCGCCTACACAATCATCACAAGTATTAACCTCCTCACCAGCGGGTCAAATGTCTTGGGGTCTTTCAATTCAGTTGTGTAAAAACATGTACATTGATTGTCCTCAACTATTACCTGCAGGTGGAACATCGTATTGTGACATACGAATTCAAGGAGTACAGGTTGGAGGGGTTGTGCATATATCTCCCAAGTCAGATCTTCCGCAAGGTATTTGCATCGCTTCAATACGGGTGCTGCAAAACAATATCGTGAGAATTGCTTTTATGAATGCTACTGATAGAATTGTCGATCCACCACCAATGATTTCTGATATAGCTATCATGCAATAAGGCAAAAAACTGTAGAGTTCTTTGTCCGCATAATGCAAGTACATTGGACTGTCCTTGAAATAAAAAAAGCCCGACTATAAGTCGAGCTTTGGGGCGAGTGACGGGAATTGAACCCGCGGCCAGCGGAGCCACAATCCGCTGCTCTACCACTGAGCTACACCCGCCATTTCTTGATCATGTTAGATCAAGGGACTGCAAATTTACAAGTATTACCGGGCTTTGCAAAGAGAAAATCTTTAAGGGAAAAGGCTATTTCCCTGATTTTGACTTGAATGTGTGGCAATATATTTCTTGACATCAAACTTGGATTTACATCCATTGGCATTCATATATCGGATTTTCCCAAAAATTGGTCTTTCGAACCATGCACGATCATGTACTCCTCCTATGCTCCAAGCAATTCCGGTATATCCATTGGGGTCTCTTCCATCCAATTCATAGGTATCATTCAAATAGATAGCAATCGCTTGAGCTTCTTCGGGTGTATGAGTCCATTCAAGAATCTTTTTTGCCCAATACATTCGCATATATCCATGCATTTTTCCGGTTTGAATCATTTCTCTTTGTGCTGCATTCCATAAAGGATCATGTGTTTCTGCATATTCAAATTGTTGTTGTGAATACACATATTCTCTGGCATCGGATCGATGAGCATGTAAAGAAGTTTGAGCCCAAGAGTGAAATCCATTGAAATTATCATAATCCGAAGTATATAAACAATAATTATCAGCTAATTCTCTGCGAACAATTAATTCTTCTAAATACCCATCTATTGATTCTTTGACGCTCTTTGCGGATGTAATTTGTAATGCTACAGTCTGTGCAGAAATATTTCCAAAATGCAACCAAGGAGACATATCAGACACATATCCTGCATTTGGATCATTTCTTTTGTCATGATAATGCTCAAGTTTCTTGTTGATAAACTTTTGAAGGTGTTGCTTTGCCGCAGAGGTTCCTGGAACAAACGTAGTTACAGGTGTGACATCTTTGCGAACATTGACTTTCTTCAATACATCTTGAACTATGAATTCCTGAGGAAATTCAGAATCATGTTTTTTGGATGTAATACTTGGAAAAGGAGTCAAGAATTCCGGTAAGAGTCTATGAACTTTAGGTCTGATTGTATATGCGGCAAATTCTGTCTTTTGCGAAATAAAACGAGCAGGAATGATATTATGAGCATCAACTTCATAGAATGGACATTGCAGAGCTTTTGCAGCATCCGATTTCCATTGCAATTTGATTTTCAATGGGTCAAAATCAGTAAACACTGCCCCGGCATGTACTTTTTTTGCAAATGAAACAACTGCCTTGGCAGGATCCTTTTCTAACACAAAATGAAATGGAATTCCTAATGAATGTGCTTCCTTTTGTGCTTCTGCAATTCCTTGTAGCATGAAATCAAATTGTCGAAGAGTTGCATCAAGAAACACTGGAACCAAGGTGAATATGATCATACAATTCACATTTCTTTTTTCTGATTCCTCCAATGCAGCTAGCAATGCCCAATTGTGTTGGATGCGCTGATCTCTTGACATCCAATACACAATGCATGTTCCATCGGATTTGAATTCCGGAGATTCTTGAAGTTGAGTATATCCAGAAGGAGATATTTTCCATATTCTTCTTGCATCCACTTTCACTGAGCTCATCGCAATAACCTACGAAGTAATTTTATTGCAGTTTTTTTAAAACCTTCCATTGAATCATCAGAGTAACCCGCTGTAAGCGATTTTACTTTTTTTAAAGTTGATTGGGATGTGATTTCACTGAGGGTCAAGGTTAATTCGGCTCCATCAGGAGTTTTTTCAATATTCCCATTTATGGCATATACAAACCCAATATCAAAGAGAACTTTTAATTCTTCTTTTGAAGATTGAACATAATTTTCGACGCCATAAATCTGTTTGATTGCATAAACCGAATCACGAGTATCAAGATCGATGGGAATAACATGTTTCAATGAATTGGCAGATTCAAACAGCAATTGCAAAGCATAAAAAGAGTTTACTTCATTATCTTGAAAAATGGCCCATGATGACTTTTGCTTTTTATTATCAAATTTCATGTTCAAGAATACCAATGGCTCTGCGGGAAACACCATATATGAACTGTCTTCAACATGTGCATACAAATTGGAATCACCTGTAATTGAACACATTGCTCTCTGAATAGCTTCAACGATAGTTGGATCATAGACGATGGCATTTGATGAATCTCGATATCGGAGAAGTGCCAATCCCACGCCTGAAACACTTTCAACATAATCATTACCTGTTTTTGCTTGTATGTCAACTCGCAGTAAATTCCCCAATTGTCTCATGCGAATAAACATGATTGCTTCCGCTTTTATTTCTTGACCAACATTATATGCTGTTGGCTCTGCATGCAGACTTCTGAATAAACCTGCCACAGAATCTCGAGCAGCGAAAGGAATATACCGGAATCTGTCTGATGCACCCAAAGCTATAGCCATTGCTGCATCAGTTTTTGCAATCAATTGTAGTGGCATCTCATTGCCGAGTATCACCTCAGCAATCATGATAGTTGGTTTTGATGTGTCTTTTCTTACTACAGTTGTATTGCTAGAATCTGCTTTGCTCCAAGAAGACTCAGGGATACACAGAAATACACAGCACATACATAGTAGTAAATGAATTCGATTTCTCAACATATTCATATCCTAGGAAATATCCGGTTCAAGTTTTGCTTCGATTGATCGCCACATTTCTTGACATGGGAATCTGTTTTCATATAATGCTCTTCCAATCACAACTGAATCAATTCCAATTGATTGTAATTCTTGAAGAGCCCATAATTGTTCAGGACCACCTATTCCACCGCCAACTGTAATCCGCATGGATGAATATTGGGCAATTCGTTTCAACATTTCAAGATCTGGTCCATGAAGTGTGCCTTCCCATGAAGAATCAGCATACATGATGCGATTCATTCCAAGTGATTGTGCTAGGTCAATGATTTCTTTAACATCAAGTCCGCATTCTATATCGGGTAATGTCACTCGATCCGAACTGACTCTAATAGCTGCAACAACTCTGCTTGGAGTGTATTGTTTAATCAATGCTTTTACACCTTCTGGATCTGTCAGCATAACTTCATTGATGATAACCCTATATAAACCTTGTTCCAACCAAAATGCGCAATGTTCAATATCGGGGAATGATGAAAGTAATTGTATGGGAATATCCGTAGCTTTTATCATCGATGAAATAAGCTCTGTATTTGCATCTGGTGCATGTTCAAACATTGCATCGAAATCTGTTATATGGAGAGATTTGGCATTTTCTCTCCTCCAAAGCTGTACCATGCGCTCTGGATGATGCGAATACTCTGAATACAATGATTCTGTACCCGGAGCACCCTCTATGCAGCGTCTGCAAGTGCCATGGTGAATATCAATGGATGGGATGATCAATAACATGATGCGCCTTAAATGATTCAATGCCTGCAAAATTATCAAGTTTCAGCCACTTAATATGGACTTCCTCGATTATATCAATGAATTCTACTATTTTGAGGATAATTATGCGTACATATTTTGGATTCCAACATGAGTGCAACGAACATTCGCCCCATTGATTCAACTTCAGACATCAAATCATTCATCGCTTGTCAAAAAGATTTTTATCCCGGAGATCCATATTTCGTACCTCCAATCATGATGGATCGATTGAAGTTATTGAATGTTAATAAGAATCCATTCTATAAGCACTCATCCATGCAATTGTTCCTTGCTGAACGGAATGGAAAGATTGTAGGTAGAATTGGGGCAATAGTCAATGATAATCACAATGCTGCGCATCATGACAAGGTAGGATTTTTTGGTTTTTTTGAATGTGAAAACAATCAAGAGACCGCAAATCTCCTCTTCGATTCTGCCAAGCAATGGCTGAAGCAGAAAGGCATGGAAGATATGCGTGGACCTGCAAACCCAAGCATGAATGATGAATGCGGTTTATTGGTTGATGGATTTGATTCGCATCCTGTAATTCTCATGACCTATAATCCAGAATACTATCAAGCGCTTTATGAAGGATATGGACTTGTAAAAGTCAAAGATCTTCATGCTTATATTCTTGATCAAAACACATTCGTTTCCGATAAAATGAATCGACTTGTGGATGTCATTCGCAAAAGATCCGAAATCACAATCAGAGAAGTGAATTTTAAGGACAAGAAAGCATTCAAACGAGATGTTCAAACCTTGAAAGATATTTATAATTCTGCTTGGCAGCCTAATTGGGGCTTCGTGAAAATGACCAATGAGGAGTTTGATTTCTTAGCCGCTGATTTGAAACAAATTGCAGATCCAACTTATACTCTGATCGCAGAAGTGAAAGGCCAGGTGGCAGGTTTTGCTCTTGCATTGCCAGACATTAATCAATGCTTAGTGCACAATAAGTCCGGCTCTTTACTTGGAGCATTATGGCACCTTTTCACAAAAAAGTCATCAATCAATTTATTGAGAATCATCGTGCTTGGTGTCCTGCCAGAATTTCAAAAGCATGGAGTTGATGCAGTATTATATCAAGAAATTGGCGCTCGAGGTCTTCCCAAAGGTATCAAATACGGAGAGGCATCATGGATTTTGGAAGATAATGAGCCCATGAAAAAAGCACTTACAACCACTATGCATGGCACAATCTATAAAACCTATCGTATGTATCAAATGACTGTTTGAGTAAGGAATCATGGCTCAAAACACAAATGATGAGAAAATAGCTGATCTCAAGAAAAAGCGATTGATTTGGGGGCTGATCATTACCCTATTGGGTGCCGGTGTGATTTTGTTCACCAAATATGGCGTTCTTCAAGGATGGCAATTAGAGTCTGAAAAAGCCAATATTCAGATTGAAATCCAAAAACAAATCAAAACTCGAGACTCATTGAAACAGGTTGTCAAAAGACTCAATTATGATGACAGGGCAATTGAGCGTTTGGCCAGGGAGCGTTATGGAATGATAAAGCCGGGAGAAGAAGTACTTTTTGTTCCACAAACGCAATGATTTGGGGATAAGCCCTGCCCTTTGGCATGAGTCTTATGCAGTGGAAATTTGCTATTTTTGTTGCTCACGATTATTCATTTACCCACACTGCGAATTTATGAGCGTCCTGGTCAATAAGAACACCAAAGTTATCGTACAAGGAATCACCGGATCCGAGGGTACATTCCACACATCTCAAATGCTTGCTTATGGCACCAATGTTGTAGCAGGCGTCACACCCGGAAAAAATGGATTGATGTATGAAGGAAAGAACGAAGACATGTTCGTTCGTCCAGTACCTGTCTATAATACTGTCAAAGAAGCCGTTGATTCAACCGGTGCAAATGCTAGCATAATTTTCGTTCCTGCGAGTATGGCAGCTGATGCAGCAATTGAAGCAATTGAAGCGGGTGTGCCACTCATTGTTTGCATTACAGAAGGCATTCCGGTGCGTGATATGATTCGTGTGAATACCGCATTGAAATTATCATCAAGTCGAATGATAGGTCCAAACTGTCCTGGCATCATTACACCAGATGAATGTAAACTTGGCATTATGCCAGGTTTCATTCACAAAAAGGGAACAGTTGGAGTTGTTTCAAGAAGCGGGACATTGACATATGAAGCGGTAAAGCAATTGACAGATGTTGGTCTCGGCCAAACTACATGCATTGGAATTGGTGGTGATCCAATTATTGGAACGCGATTCATTGATGCAATCAAATTATTCAATGAAGATCCCGAAACCGAAGCAATCATCATGATTGGAGAAATCGGTGGTACTGCCGAAGAAGAAGCAGCGGCATATATTGCAGATAATGTCAAAAAACCTGTCATCGGATTTATTGCTGGAAGAACTGCGCCACCAGGTAGAAGAATGGGTCATGCAGGTGCAATCATTTCCGGTGGTAAAGGCACTGCATCCGCAAAAGTAGATGCAATGCGCGCTGCAGGCATCGTAGTTGCTGATTCACCTGCTGATATCGGTAAATCTGTTGTAAAAGCATTAGCTGCATTAGCATCATAAGAATAGTATTTTTCACCTATACAATTACATGACATGAAACAAAGAACACTTGCAATCATCAAGCCGGATGCAGTCCGCAACAATGTTGTTGGAGAAATTATTGCGCAAATAACCCAAGCGGGATTTAAAGTGCTTGCTTTTAAAATGACTCGACTCACATCTGCACAAGCTGGAAAGTTTTATGAAGTTCATAAAGAGCGTCCTTTCTATGGAGAATTATGCGACTTCATGTCTTCTGGCGCAATTGTACCAATTGCACTTGAAAAAGAAAATGCCGTTGAAGATTATCGCGCTTTGATTGGATCAACAGATCCAGCTGAAGCAGCGGAAGGAACAATTCGCAAGCGTTTTGCAGGTTCAAAGGCAGAGAATGCCGTCCATGGATCTGATTCACCAGAAAATGCCGCAAACGAAATTGCATTCTTCTTCAATGAAAGCGAGATTGTTGCAAATATTGCATGATCATTGAAAATGTTATTGAATAGCGGCGCACATCATATTGATGGAGCGTCGCTTTTTATTCTGCTATGTGCTCAAACAATGAGATTGTCAAATGCAACAATCCATTAAATGACATACCAATTCAACTGTGTCTGTTATATTGCTAATGATGTACAATGAGCAATACAAAGCACAGAAGAAACCGATGATATTGAAATCATGGAAGTAAGCATTGATGAGTGTAGATCCATGATACATGCCGAAACTCCTTGAGGTGGCATGGCACTCGCATCTTGGACATTATTTCAAACCGTACAATCAAAGGAATATTCACCATGAAGATGTTCCAATCCATTGCGACAATGTGTTTCGTCCTTTGTTGCGTCTATACTTTTCCGCTATTGGGTCAAACAGATACCAAAGGTCAGAAAGCACCTGAATTGAAATATTCACTTCGTGTAGATTTCAAAGAAAATATTTATGCTTCTTATATAATGGATGAAAAAACTGTTGTTAACAGAATGTATAGGGATAGCATTGGAAAGCAATATCAACGCAAAGTGCAATATAATTTCACCCAATCCCCTGAATCCCCAAAAGCTGATGGTTTACCCTTGGTGACAAATATTGATTCGATGAAATATGCATTTATGGATGGTTCAACGCAATTACTCTATGATTCGCAGAATCCAAAAGCAGCTACAGTGAATACTGAATTTCCCGATGCGATTTCAAACATGGCATTACTCAATCATCAATTTGTATTGGTGTATTCACCACAAACAGAAGTTGCCAATGTTCGCGGAGTAGATCAACCGGGTGATATCGAGTGGCTTAGAAATTATATTATCAAAGAAGGACAAGATGCACTGGATACTGCGCAAAGATTTACATGGCTTAATGCATTAAAAGATGAACAAGCAGCATGGATCGGAGATGTCTCCAAAGAATTGATCGCTGGAAAAATGGTTATATCCCCAGATTCAGTGTGGAAAAGAGCAATTCGTTTAAGACTTGATGGAATTGATTTTACAGATACAGTTGAAGTCAGAGTTACTTCATATTCCAAAGGTGAATATGTTATTGAAGCAATATCAAAAGCACTTACACCAATTACGACTGATGATGCAAGGTTTTTTGGAGTTCCCGCTCCGGTTCCAATTCAAAAAGGGAGTGGACAAGGAACAATTATGATGGAAATGAATTCATCAGGTTGGGTAAAAAAAGTATCATTGAAATATAAGGCAAATGTCTCGGCTCAATATAAACGTGAGCAGTTTACACAAGAAATTACAACTGAAGCAACTTGGAATCTATTAGGACGCTACAAATGGAATTGATGAATGCTCGAAAGAAGGGGTCTCTCATACTATGTGGGCTGATGCTCTTTACACTTCTTTCATGTTTTGAAGGAAAAAATGGATCTTCCTCACCGGAGAATGGACCAAGTGCTTGGTCATTCGAAGCCGTTGAAAAATCTCCGCTCGCGAAGGATCAAGCAATGAAAGGATTTGTGTATGCGCCAAAAGAAGGCGATACATCACAATATAAAGTTACACAGTTCAATACTGTTAATCGTGGTAAGCTCTCACTTGAACAAGAGATCACTCAGGTTTATACAAAAGTGATCAAAAAAATCAATGCTGATGGTTCAATTGAAATGGGGATTCGCATTGATAGCATGATCGTCAATGAGAAAGGACCAAATCCTCAAAAAATGGGAGAGATCATTACATTGAGATATAATTCAGCTAAAGCCGCAGACAGAAACAATAAAGAATATGTGCAATACAATAGTGTTATTGGAGCACAAGTAACCGCAAATGTTAGCAGACTTGGTAAAGTTGAAGAAGTTCTTGGCCTTAATACAATTGTTAATCAAATGCTTGGTGCAAGAAAGGATTCCATACCTGAAAAAATGAAAGAGCAATTGATGCAACAAGTCAAAGCTCAGTTTTTTCAATTGCCGATGCAGCAAGAATATCAAACATTCCCGGACAAAGGCGATTTGAACAAAACAAAAACCTGGACCAAAGTAGATGTAATTCCTGTTTCCGGAATTTTGACTGTAACAAATTCAGTTGCATATACAATGGGTGCTATTCATGAATTCAATGGAAGAAAAGTTGCAATTGTAAAAGCAGTGCTCACTGCAAAAACTGAGATACCTAAAAACCTTCCTGAGTTTATTGAATTCTCATTGAATAAATCAAAGTTTGAAGGTACTGGATCTTCCATCGTGGATATTGTTACTGGTGAAACCATTTTGAAGAAAAATGATGTGCTCACAGAAATGGATGCAAAAATCAAAGATGCTCGAAATGGAGAGAAACAAGAAGTGCAACAGCAAATCAAAACTGTGGTGAGTGTTACGCTCATTCGCTGAATATGATTCTCATTAATTAGAAAGAATGATATGTCTACAAGAACAGAAACCGATTCTATGGGCCCAATTGAGGTGCCTACAGATATGTATTATGGTGCTCAAACTGCACGATCACTTCATCACTTTGCTATAGGCATTGAAAAAATGCCCAGAGAGCTTATCAGAGCATTGGGTATCTTAAAAAAAGCTGCTGCAATTGTAAATAGTGATGTCAAACTTCTTTCTACAGAAAAAAGAGATCTTATCATTCAAGCTGTTGATGAAGTCATTGAAGGGAAATTAGATTCTCATTTTCCACTTTCTATTTGGCAAACAGGGAGTGGAACCCAGACAAATATGAATACAAATGAAGTGATCTCAAATAGGGCAATTGAATTGGCTGGTGGAACAATGGGATCCAAACAGCCAATACATCCAAATGATGATGTCAATAAATCTCAAAGTTCAAATGATACATTCCCAACAGCAATGCATATTGCTGCTGTTGAACAAATATCCCATGCATTGTTGCCTGCAGTCAATTCATTATTGAAGACATTTGAACAAAAATCCCAAGAATTTTCAGGATTGATAAAAAGTGGAAGAACGCATTTGATGGATGCTACTCCAATTACTTTGGGACAAGAATTTTCGGGTTATGTACAACAATTGAAGAATGATATATCTCGCATTGAATTTGCATTGGGTGGTTTATATGAACTTGCCTTGGGCGGAACTGCGGTTGGAACCGGATTAAATACACATCCTGAATTTGCCCAAAGAGGTGCTGCAACAATTGCAGAACTCACAGGTCTACCATTTGTATCTGCCCCAAATAAATTTGAATCATTGGCCGCACATGATGCATTGGTATTCATGCATGGAGCACTAAAAACACTAGCTTGTTCTTTGATGAAAATTGCAAATGATATTCGATGGATGGCCTCTGGTCCTCGATGTGGATTTGGCGAACTTTCCATTCCTGAAAATGAACCCGGTAGCTCAATAATGCCAGGTAAAGTCAACCCTACACAATCAGAAGCAATGACAATGATTGCTGCACAAGTTATAGGGAATGATACTACTGTAAATGTGGGTGGCTCTTCAGGTAATTTTGAACTTAATGTATTCAAACCGGTTATTATTTATAATGTACTTCAGAGCATTCGTCTATTGGCAGATGGTTGTACAATGTTTAATGAACATTGTGCAAAAGGCATTGAAGCAAATAAAGAAAGACTCGAATATTATAATCGCAATACGCTCATGCTTGTCACTGCACTCAATACCCATATTGGTTATGACAATGCGGCCAAGATTGCAAAACATGCGCACAAGACAGGTGGCACTTTGCGAGATGCTGCGATTGAATTGAACTTGGTTTCCGGCGATGATTTCGATCGTTGGGTTCGACCAGAAGATATGCTCGGACCAAATATCTAATTCTATGAAACATGTTCAAGCAGATTTTTTCACAGGAGCTTCTGCGCCTGCGCATTTTCCGAAATCAACATTACCGGAAATCGCATTCATTGGCCGATCAAATGTTGGAAAATCATCATTGATCAACAGTATAGTACGAAGAAAACAATTAGCCTTGACAAGTTCAACACCCGGAAAAACACAACAGATCAATTTTTTTGTTGTCGAACAATTGTGGATGCTCATTGATTTGCCTGGCTTCGGCTATGCCTCGGTTGGAAAATCAAAAAGAGAAGAATTTTCAGCATTGAACTATTCATATCTTGAACAACGCGAGCAATTGAAAATGGTGTGCATGTTACTTGATAGTAGACATGATCCATCGCAAATCGATATGGGATTGATTGAATGGCTGGAATTGCATGGTATTAAGTATACCTTAATTCTTACGAAGTGTGACAAGATAAAACCAATAATGATAGAAGAAAGAGTACAACAAATTCAAGGTTTGGTACAATTTTGTTCTCATTGTATCGATATACTCCCATATTCATCTGAAACTGGAATGGGAAGAGATCAATTATGGGGTATCATCAAACGCGAATCTACCTCGGATTCCATCATAGGAAAACAATCATGAGATTGACCTTGAGACATATCGTATACATGTTTGCATTGATGGTTGCACTGACTTCAATACAAGCTCAACAAGGTGGGTCGAATTATTCATTGTATGGCATTGGCGACATTCGTCAGTCTATTGGTGGATTCTATGATGGTTTAGGTGGAACACAATATGCAGTTCCATCATATCATGCAGTGAATCTCGCTAACCCTGCAATGTGGTCTGACTCAAAACTCACCCGTCTGCAAATTGGATTTCGTTTTACCCAAACTGCTATAGAGCAACAACAACTTTCAGCTTCGCAGAATTTTGGAAAACTCGATGGCATTGCAGCAACATTTCAAGTTGATACAGCAATGGGGTTGACCATTTCCGGAGGTATATATCCTTATTCCGTTGTCCAATATTCAGTCATGACACCAGTCACTCCTGGAATTGCAGGCTTGCCGGATATTTCAGGTGGATCAATGAGCTTCGGCTCGGGTGGCATGAGTGCTGCATTTTTTGGAAGTTCATGGAGACCTATTGAACAAATTGCTATAGGATTTGCCGCTTTGCGCTTGTTCGGTAATGTGAATAGAGTTATTCGAACAGAATTATATACGCAACCATTTGTATCACAAAATTCCAAAACAGAACGCTTCTTTGGTTCTGGTTTGAAATTTGGTGCTGCAATACAGCCGGTCAAAGGTTTGACAATCGGTTTGGGTGCAAGTATGTACTCTGATCTTGATTATGAAACAGATATCCGCCAAACCACGGCAACATCTTCAATTATTGCTTTTGATACTGTGTTTATGCAGTCAGGAACAACAACAATGCCCATGCAAATGGGACTTGGTTTGAGTTATGTGTCTGGTAGATGGATGTTTGCCGGGGATATTGAAATGCAAGATTTCTCTAATTTGAATCTTGCGCAGGGCAAATCGCAATTTCGTGCCGGCAGGAAAATCTCATTTGGTGTTTCGCGATTGCGTTCTTATCAATTGGGTACTGATTATATTGACAAAGTGCAATTAAATATTGGCGGAGGTTGGAATCAATTATATTACACCGTCAATGGCATTGATATAGAAGAAAAGTATGGTTCTCTGGGCATGCAATTACCTCTTGCAGGCTCTGCTATGGTTGACCTAGCCTTGCAAGGCGGAATTCGTGGATCTCAGGATATAGTACAAGAGTTGTTCCTGCGATTTGGATTTTCTGTTAGTGCAGGTGAAGTTTGGTTTAAACCATTTATTAGGGAATAATGGAGATTCGGAGTAATCCATGAGAGAAATAACAACACTGGCAACATTGGAAGGTCGCTCAATTCTGAGAGACATCTTTCGAGATTTGCGTTTTGTACGACAAATGAGTTCATTTTCTGCCACGATATTACTGTGGAGAATTTGTACAAAGGAACAAGATCTCAAACGCTTTTCCTCTTTGGAAGTGCAAGTGCTCTATCCTCTTGGATTTTTTTCGGGTACATCATTGTGGTTGCAAGAAATTATCAATAGATTTTTCTATTCCACTATCAATTCATTTGTTTACTTCGGCGCTGCAATTCTCCTTGTCACTGTAGGTCTTCGAAGAATTTATGAATCCATACCTGATTGGGTTATTGTCATTAGTATTTCACTCGAAGCATTTCTTCTTGCTATCATGTTTTTCATCATGTATTTCTCTCCATTGGATGAAGAAACCACTGATGAACAAAGTGAGATTGAGCATAATAAAGAAGTGTCGGCACTTCTTCGTGAAGTTGGAGAAATTTCTCGAGAATATGCTTCGATGGCAGTTCGTCTTGAGCAAGTGACAGATGCTATGCGCGAAATGAGCGCTCGACAAGAAGCCTTGATTTCAACAACGAGAGATTCCGTCCACATTGCATCTCAAGCTGTTTCACCAAATCCTGAGTTGACGGCTATCATGCAGCAAACAGGTGAACAGTTTAAACAATTCAATTCCGTAGTTGCATCACTATTGAATGCTGCTCAAGAACTACGCAAAGAAGAGATAGAGTTTGCTGTTCGCAGAGAACTAGAAAAAATCATTGCAGATACAGTGGCTAAGGGATATGTGGAAAAAGGCAAATAATACAGGGAAAAGAAGAAGAGGGGCAGAAATCTATTTTGTCCTCTATCTTTCTGCACTCATTCTTCTCTTGCCGGGGAAGCAAGAGAAGAAACAGCAAAATGCACTTGAAGCCATTACAACTATTTTTGAGCAATCCTTTTCATTATTACCCGAAAAAAATACATTGCTGTGCAAAATGACGTCTGATTCTGTCGGTATGCCTGTTTTGCAATTGGATACATCAAATATCTTGCTCATTACCGGTAATGTACAAGATGTTGCACTCGAATGTATTGTAGAGGATCAAGATAAAGGGCAAGTTGTACAAGTAGGTTCAAATCCCGGCTCCAACTTTACCATCGAATATGATTCGGTCAAGCAATTAGTCTTCTTTTCTTGGCATCCACCAACTTCAATGTTAACAACATTGAATGAATCAAAGACATATGCAGTTACTGTCAAAGCCAAAGCAAAACCACTTATTTCCGGCAATAATCCTGAATTGCAACAATTGCTTCGCGCTTCTGATCCCACATTAATGACAGAGGCAAAATTTAGCATTTCAATTCTGGCGGAGAAAAACGGAAATGTTCCAGCGAAGATTGTCTATACGCCATCCGAACAAAATCTAGCTCGACTTATTGATAAATTAAAAGCGCAAAATCAATTCCAAGTACCAGAATCAATTAAACGCATTCTTGATTTCAATATGAATGCCAGTACTATTGATCCTCAAAAGAATGTCATGATTATCCCGCTGGATAAAGAAGTTCTTTCATTAAGCCCCGCATTGCAAAAAGTTGGCGCCATGGCTATGCAAAGTTGGTCTAATAGAATTGTTGTTCAGGGAATACTTACAAGTGAAAATTACTATGCAAAGCCTACTATCACAGTGGAGCAAAACACAGACATTCCAGGGACTGCGAGTATTGAAGAAGTAAAATCAGGACAACTTGTCATTAGTGGAATCGCACCCGGAAATGCACCAATGAAAGTGATAGTTACTGTCCAAAGAAAATCAGATCAAAGAATTGCCATTACTGAGTTTGAAGTCTTTCCAACTTCATTTAAAGCCGCAGAATATCCTCCTGAAATCAGACCGGGACAAAGAGTATTGATTAATCCAAATTTTACTTCTGTACCGGGTATGGAAGCAGTAACAACAATCGTTGATGAATTCGGACAAATCTTAAAACAAATTCCGGGAGGAGCCCCTTTTTATTTTGATCTCCAAAATACACGAAACACAAAATTTGTGTTTTTGGAGCGGAAAATAAATGGCAAAATATTTGGTGATCGATACCGTATCGATATCAAATCTTCTGTACCTGAAGCAGGAAGAGAATTGCCAAAAAGTATTGGTACAGTCGTTTATGTAAAATCATGCGGTGTATATGACGGTGCCAAAAATCGTTGCAGAATAGTTATTAAAGAAGGAACATCAGATAATATTAAAAGGCCTCAAGAACTATATGCAGATTCCGAGGATGATAATGCAGGCTGTTTTGTTCAACGATTTCAAATTGTTCCAAAAGATCCTGACAAACCATATAGTGTGACAGTATTTTTTATTGATTCTCAAGGCAACAAATCAAATGAAGTAGAGATTTCTTATCCCTAGAACTGTACTAGGTATATGCGCTTATAGTATGTTAAATGCCATAAATTCAGTAATTTCAAGTTCTACAAGTAAAGAAAAACACGATTATAATTGAAGGTTGGAGATGGATTTATTTCAACGTTGCATAGATTTTACGAGAGCTGATGAAGTAAAACAATTAGGACTCTATCCGTATTTCAGAGAAATACAAGAGAATGAAGGTCCTGTTGTTTCTATTGAAGGTCGCAAAATAATCATGGCTGGGTCAAACAATTATCTTGGTTTGACAGCTCACCCACGTGTGCGTCAAGCAGCGATTGATGCAATCAACAGATATGGTACCGGCTGTTCAGGATCAAGATATTTGACTGGTACAATTGATCTTCATATTCGACTCGAAGCCGAATTGGCAAAATTTCTCGGCTATGAATCTTGTCTGCTCTTTTCCACCGGGTATCAAACTGCTTTGGGTGTTATTAGTGGTTTGGCAACCAAAGGCGATTATGTTATTTCTGATAAAGAAAATCATGCATGCATCATCAATGGTGCAATGCTTGCTAAAGGTGGATTTGCAGAATTCGTACGCTATAAACACAATGATGTAGAAGATTTAGAAAAAACTCTCCAGCGCATTCCTGATAGTGCTGGAAAATTGATTGTTACTGACGGTGTATTTTCAGTTTCCGGAGAAGTGGTGGATTTACCCGGCATCATTGAAATGGCTGAGAAATATGGTGCTCGTGTATTGGTTGATGATGCACATGCAACAGGTGTAATTGGTGAAGGTGGGAGAGGGACATCTTCTCTGTATAATCTCACCGATAGAACCGACATGACCATGGGTACATTTTCCAAGACATTTGCCTCACTAGGCGGATTCGTTGCAGGCCCTGAACGCGTTATCAATTATCTCAAACATCATTCACCAGCACTTATATTTAGTGCCAGTCCAACGCCGGCATCGTGTGCAGCAGCTTTGGTTGCTTTGGAAATATTGCAAGAACAACCTGAACTTGTTGGAAAATTGATTTCCAATGCAGACAAAATGCGCAAAGGCTTTGCAGACTTGGGTTTCAATGTTTATAATAGTCCTACAGGCATTGTACCAATCATTGTTGGAGATGTTGATATAGCATTGGTATTCTGGAGAAAATTATATGACAAAGGCGTATTTGTCAATGCATTCGTTCCTCCAGGAGTTCCGCCGAATATGAGTATGATGCGAACCAGCTATATGGCAACCCATGAAGATGAACATTTGGAAAAAATTCTAGATGTCTTTGCTGAAGTTGGAAGAGAATTAGGTTTGATTTCCTAATCAAGGTGAATACCATGTTGCGAGTGATCATATTGTTCTTGTGTATACCTTTGTTAACAAATCTTGCATTCGGTGAACGAAGCGCTAATCCTGTTTATGTGATTTCTGTCATGCAGGAACAAATACCACTTGGCGATATCACCATTGAACTTTTTCCAGATAAAGCCCCATTGCATTGCAAGAATTTTGACAGTCTGGTTGTACTCAAGTTTTACGATGGCACCGCATTTCATCGCATCGACCCAGATTTCATGATTCAAGGCGGGGATCCAAATAGCAAGGATCTTTCCAAAAGTCCTGATACTTGGGGTTTCGGACGTCCGGATCAAACAAAAGTTCATGCAGAATTCAATGACTATTCTCATGTTCGAGGCACGCTTTCCGCTGCAAGAGGCGAAGATAAACATAGTGCCGACTCACAATTTTTCATTTGTGTAAAGGACTCAGAATTTCTTGATGGAGAATACTCCGCATTTGGAACTGTAAAAAGCGGTATGGAGATAGTAGACATGATTGCTACTTCACCCAGAGATAAAGCAACTGAAAGACCTTTGAAAAAAATAACTATGACAATCAAAAAACAATGATTGCCCATTTCACCATTGGAGTTCACATGAAAATCACAATGAATCTTATCAATCTGTCATTAATGCTCTTTACTTTGAACATTGTGACACAATATGCAGGAGCGCAGTCAGTCGTCATGACAAATCAAGAACCAAAAGTCACACATATCGTCACCATGAACACAAATCATGGCGCCGTGACATTAAGCCTATATGGTGAAGATGCACCAAAAACAGTTGCCAATTTTGTAGGATTGGCTGAACAAGGTTTTTATGATGGAATTCTCTTCCATCGCGTAGTACCTGGTTTTGTTATTCAAGCAGGTGATAACAAAACAAAAGATGAAACAATGAAAAGTCAATGGGGAACCGGAGGTGAAAGTATTTATGGTGGTGATTTCGTTGATGAGTTAAATCCAAATACAAAGAGTTTCCAAATTGGCTATGCTAAAGGTGTTCTTGCAATGGCAAATCGCGGACCAAATACAAATACTAGTCAATTTTTCATTTGCTTAGAAGACTTAGGACTCCCAAAAAATTATACCATGTATGGAAAAGTCACAGGTGGGATGGATATCGTTGCCAAGATTGCAGCTGTTCCACTCAATGGTAGCACTCCCATTGAACCAGTGATTATTACATCAATGAAAGTCAAAAAGAAATAATGATATTTCTTGATTTCAATCAACCTGCATGTTTATAAAAGCATGCAGGTTTTTTTATTTTCCATTCAAGTCATATAGCTAGATGAATCATTTCGACTTACAATCCTCTCTTCAAAAAATCGCATCTGATTTCTCATCTGATTGGGACATAAAAGTTCATGCTTTATGTAATATACTTCACTCACAGTTATGGAAAACATATGCCCCCAATGTGCAGGGTTTTGTGCATGCACTTACTGAAGATGATATCACACAAGCATCTTATGATCAGTATATCATCAAGTTGATTGAAGAAATTCAAAGAACCAAGAATGTACATACAGAATTGAGAAAACACCTTATTGCATATGTTTCGCTCGAATTTGGAATTTCTCAATCGATGCATCAATATGCAGGAGGACTTGGAATACTGGCAGGTGATCATGTGAAAACAGCACATGATACAGGAATTCCAATAATCGGAATCGGGCTCTTTTATGCAAAGGGAAGTCCGCATCAACTTGTGAATGCTTTAGGCATTCAAGAAGATATTTGGGTTGATGAATCTCGTCATCAAATGTCATTGATAAAAGACGAATATGATCATCCATTGACAATTACAGTTGATTTTCCTGAGGGAACAGCTCATGTCCAACTGTATAAAGTTATCATAGGTAATAATTGTTTGATCTTATTAGATACCATGCATGAACAAAATGACGAACATCCTGCACTTAAAGAGATAACAAATGCATTGTATTTTGGGGATCGCTCACATCGTCTAAAACAAGAGATATTGATTGGGATTGGCGGTATAAAAGCATTACATGCAATTGGTGCGGATGTCTCATTTCTACATATCAATGAAGGACATTGTGCTTTTGCCATGACGGAATGGATTCTTCGTAGAATGAATGAATTGAATATGTCTTTTGATGATGCTGTCTCAGTATTAAGTACGAGAATTCTCTTTACTACACATACACCCGTTGATGCAGGCAATGAAGTCTTCTCGCGTACTCTCATCATACATGAATGTAAGCATCATATTCGTGCATTAGGGTTGACAGAAGATCAGTTTATGGAACTTGGTTATTCGAGTTCATTATCCAATAAAGAGTTTTCTATGTCCGCAATGGCAATTAAACTCGCAGGATCAACAAATGCAGTAAGTCAATTGCATGGAAGCATTGCCAGAACAATGTGGCAGCATTTAGATGATCAAGGAAAGAAAAAAGGGAGTTCAATCATATCAGTGACAAATGGCATTCACACTCCTACCTGGATTGGACCATCGATTGCAGCTCTATTGGATGAACAAATTGGTAATTCGTGGAGAACATCACCTCATGATCCAACTTCTTGGTATGGAGTGAAAGAAATAGCACATACACTGATTGAGTCAGCGCATTCCATACAAAAGCAATCAATGATTGACTATCTTAAAAGAAGAATAACTCAACAATATTGGAATGAAACATCAACAAAAGAAGCATTTTATATTGGGTATGCAAGAAGATTTGCATTATATAAAAGACCATTGCTTTTGTTGAATAATGGGGAACGACTGAGATCCATAATCAAACATTCACAGATTCCAATTCGTATTCTGCTTGCTGGGAAAGCGCATCCTGATGATGTCGCGGCAAAAGACCTCATTGCAAAAGTTCATGAACTCATTGCTTTATATGAACTACAAGATTCGATCTTCTTTGTGGAAGATTATGATATAGAACTTGCCAGAGCAATGGTGCAGGGATGTGATTTGTGGCTGAACACACCGCAAAGGCCAATGGAGGCTAGTGGTACATCAGGAATGAAAGCAGCAGTGAATGGATGTTTGCATTGCAGTATCCTTGATGGTTGGTGGGATGAAGGCTATGGCGAACAAAGAGGATTCAAGATTCAACATGTTGAAGATATAGCGAATGAAACACTCAAAGATCAAAGAGAAGCGGATTCTCTTTACTCTACATTGGAACAAACAATCATTCCATTGTTTGCCGGTTCAATATCCTATCATGGTCTTTCTTGGTCTGATATGATGCTTCATTCCATTGCCGAACTTGGGCCTCAGTTTTCCGCCGCAAGAATGATGCACGAATATCAATATC
The DNA here is from genome assembly GCA_009919265.1 of Bacteroidota bacterium. GTDB lineage: Bacteria > Bacteroidota > Ignavibacteria > Kapaibacteriales > UBA961 > UBA961. The sequence goes on from RGCF01000011.1 coordinate 27,523, forward strand.
AATTGTATCAATCAAGAATCAATCAATAATGTCAACAATATCAGTATAAATGGTAGTTTTGAAATGATACTCGATTGAATTCTTGTATCAAACATCCCCTTATTGGAGTTGGTCAACATGACAAAAGCAGGTTACATAGCAATCATCGGGAAACCTAATGTTGGAAAGTCAACACTCATGAATGCAATCATCGGTGAAAAATTGTCAATCGTAACACCTAAACCACAAACAACAAGAAGGAATGTACTTGGTATTTATACCAAAGACAATATACAAATGGTTTTCATTGACACACCGGGTGTTCTCAATCCTCGTTATGAATTACACAGATCCATGATGAACTATGTGGAGGAATCTTTGAGTGGTGCTGATATCATTATAGTGATCGCAGATGTTACGAAACCACAGACCGCAACCAAGATTCTTACTCCTCCTTTTATCGAGGCAATTCAACGCATAAACAAACCTTGCATAGCTATTCTCAATAAAATGGATGCATTACAAGACAAAAAGCAAGCTTTACCACTTATTGCTTCATTAGATGCACTGAAAGTATTCAAAGAATTCTTACCAATTTCTGCGAAAGAATCTGACAATGTTCCTGAGTTATTAAAGACATTGGAAACATATCTACCGGAAAGCCCAATGTATCATGATCCGGAATTATTGAGTACAATGCCACAACGATTTTTCGTTGCCGAACTCATTAGAGAAACCATTTTTGAATCCCTCAGCGAAGAGGTTCCATATTCAACCGAGGTATCCATAGCCGAATTTCATGAAAAGGGAAAGGGGAAATGGCATATTTCAGCAGATATTATTGTGGAAAAAGACTCACAAAAAGCCATTATGATAGGGGAAAAGGGGTCGATGATCAAGCAAATAGGAAGCGAATCCCGAAAAAAAATTGAAGATCATCTACAAATGGCCGTATTTCTTGAACTCTTCGTTAAAGTCCGTGAAGATTGGAGAGACAAATCCACATATTTGCGTTCTTTTGGCTATTAAACCGTATTTTTGCATCTCATACGGCTCAATGGGCCAATGATACTTTCAACCAGAACTTGAAGTCACTTTGTGACATCTGTATATATGTCATCGAAATTCGTTTCAAATAAAGATGAGACCATCAGACTCTTCGAGAATCCAATATTGGAAGCTCTGTCCCATGTGCATCCCATAACACCATTTGTCGTATTTATTCCCATAACGGTGGGATTAATTTCAATGTCATGGGATATGTCGATGTTTGGACTCATCATTTCCGTATTTGCGGGTTTGGTGTTTTGGACGCTCTTTGAATATGTGCTTCATCGTTTTGTATTTCACTATACACCCAAAACGCAATGGGGAAAAAGATTTCACTATTTCACACATGGCATTCATCATGATTATCCAAAAGATTCAACTCGACTGGTAATGCCTTTGGGTGTGAGCATCCCGCTTGCCGGAATTTTATATGTACCCTTTCATGTTTTTGCCGGTGTGTGGGGACATGCTTTCTTCGCTGGATTTTTATTCGGATATATGTGTTATGATGCAATGCACTTTGCAGTGCATCATCTCCAATGCAATGGCAAGATTGGTCGTTTCATGCATGCATATCACATGAAGCATCATTTTCATGACGATCATAATAGTTTTGGTGTTTCAAGTCCATTATGGGACATGATATTTTCAACATTGCCAAAACAACATTCACACATTGAACAATAGTTATTCTTCACAATAGAGCAACAGGACACCTATGCCTGTCACAAAAGAAACACTTCTCGAGATTGCAAAAGGAATCAGTACTCTTGCAGAACTTCATGAACATCATGGAGAATATACAATTTCTGTACCTGCAGAAGATTTGATTGCACTTTGTACAACATATCGCGATGACCAACGCACATTATTCAATCAATTGATTGATGCCACTGTCATTGACAGAGCAACAAGAAATGATCGATTTGAGGTTGTGTATTTTCTTCTATCGCTGCCACATGCTTCTCGTGTTCGAGTAAAGACTATCGTTCAAGAAAGTAAACCACATTGTCCTTCTCTCGTTGAGGTATGGGAATCTGCAAATTGGTATGAACGCGAGGCATATGATATGTATGGTGTCATTTTTGAAGGACATCCCGACCTCCGCCGTTTTTATATGCCGGAAGATTTTGTTGATCCCGAAAGTGGTGAACCATTATATCCATTGCGTAAGGATTTTCCTGTCATGGGTATCCCAGGTTCCACGCCTCTTCCTCCATTTCCGGAAAAAGGAATTCAACATTGAGTTCATTGGTGATACATCGTGCAATGCAAATCAGCGGCATGATGTTTATCATGATGCTCATCGGTTTGTCTGGCTGTCTTTTTGTTTGGGAGGAAGAAGAATTCTATCCAGCAATGGCTCTAAGTCCAATGCCTGAAATATCAATGTCGCAAAAGACGATTGAATCTAAGGAGGGTGATGTTGTAGCATTTATTCCTGAAGGTTGGTATCTCTTACAGAAAGACATGTTCCCAACGAATAATGTCTTTGCGATGGCGGTCGATTCAACAATGACATTGACAATGGTATTTTCCAAATTGACAATTCCCGTTAAGGATTCAGTTTCATCGAAGGATGTCAATGGAATGATGAGATTTGCAATGCAACAACATATTGCCAAATCCGGAGGATTGGTTCAACAGATTGGAAAAGGCAGACCATTATTGATTGGCAGAAAAACATTCGGATATATTTCATTTGCCAAAGCAAATGCAATGTCCACAAAAGCCCTCGTCTGGCGATCCAATGCGGGGAATCATTATGAATGTGCACTTGTTCCATTGGAAATGACATCGACACCCGTACCAAGCGATTCAATGCAAACAACAATCATTCGATCCATTGCATCCATGATATTGTTTTGACATGCATACATTTTCATCCGACATTGAAGCATTATTGACGCATCTTGATGAAAGAGGTGGTGGTTTGCGGAAAAGATCTGATATAGGTCTTCTCTTTGAACATGCCGCAGAGGCAGGTGAGGCAGAGATAATCAACCGTTTAGTCTTCAATGGGAAAATTATTTGGTCAACCTATGGATTATTAAAAAAATCCACGGAACAGACTGATGGATATGCGAATTTGGAACGTGAATTCATGCAAGCAGTCAATGATGTGCGTATACTAATCCATGACTTCACTTCAACATGGCAAGAAGAACATCGTTTGAGATTTGAAGAAACATATCTTGGTATGAATCAAGGAACGATCCGAAATATCGTTGACTTAGCACATGATTTCGCTGAAATAAAACATTTGCAACAAGATGCTCGCCATTCATCCGGGAATGGACAAGACAAGGATAAAGCATAATAGTATGGAACAATTCAGAAATTTCTGCATCATCGCTCATATAGATCATGGTAAATCTACTCTTGCCGATCGCCTCCTTGAAAAAACAGGTAGGGTGAGCAGCAGAGAAATGGTCATGAATCAAATTCTTGATGATAATCCACTCGAACAAGAAAGAGGCATCACGATAAAATTGCATGCAATTCAAATGGAGTATGCTGCAAAGAATGGTTCAACATATACGCTCAATTTAATTGATACACCAGGCCATGTAGATTTTTCCTATGAAGTTTCCCGCTCTCTTGCTGCCTGCGAAGGAGCTTTGCTTGTTGTGGATGCCACGCAAGGTGTAGAAGCTCAAACCATCAGCAATTTGTTTCTTGCAATTGAAGCAGGTCTTGAGATTATTCCTGTCATCAATAAAATTGATTTACCTTCAGCTTCTACCACTTTGGAATCAGTCAAACAACAAATCATTGATTTGATTGGATGCAAAGAGGAAGACATGGTACTTGCATCTGCAAAAGCAGGCATTGGTATTGAAGATATTTTAGAAGCAGTTGTTGCTCGCATTCCTCCACCAAAAGGTGATCCTAATAAACCACTCAGAGCATTGATTTATGACTCTGTGTATGATGCATATCGTGGAGTTATTGTCTATATAAGAGTCTTTGATGGAACATTGAAAGAAAAGGACAAAATACTTTTCATGGCAGGTGGACAAACTTATGAAGTGGATGAAGCGGGTGTCCTATTCATGAAAAGACAAAGGACAGGTGTGCTCTCTGCGGGTGATGTGGGATATATCACAGCAGCAATTCGTCGTTTGCAGGATACAAAAGTTGGTGATACAATCACGCTTGCATCCAATCCATGTACCGCAATGATTGAAGGATTCCGTGAAGTAAAGCCAATGGTATTCAGCGGGATTTATCCTGCAGATTCAGATGGATTCGAAGATTTGAGAGAAGCACTCGGTAAATTATCTCTCAATGATTCAGCAATTGTGTATGAGCCGGAGTCTTCAGTTGCTTTGGGCTTTGGTTTCAGATGCGGATTTCTTGGACTATTGCACATGGAAATCGTGCAAGAAAGACTTGAGCGAGAATTTGGTCAAGTAATCGTTACTACTGTTCCGAATGTTCGGTATAAAGTAATTAAAACAAACAAAGAAGAATTATGGGTTGATAATCCGGCTCAAATGCCAGCTGTTGGGTCGATTTCTGAAATTCAAGAACCATTCATCAAAGCACAAATTATTTCTCCAACAGATTATGTTGGGGCAATTCTCAAATTGTGCATGGATCGCAGAGGTACATTACTTGGTCAACATTATTTATCTCAAACTCGTGTTGACATGACATTTGAATTGCCATTGGGTGAAGTGATTTTTGATTTTTACGACAAATTGAAATCCTCAACTCGAGGATATGCTTCACTTGATTATGAGTATTCCGAATATAGAGCCGGTGATTTGGTGAAATTGGACATACTCTTGAATGGCGATCCCGTAGATGCTTTGTCAACAATCGTTCATAGACAAAAGGCTTATGAATGGGGTAGAAAACTTTGCGCCAAATTACGTGAACTGATCCCAAGACAAATGTTTGAGGTAGCAATCCAAGCTGCGATTGGTGCTAAAATCATTGCTCGTGATACCATAAGTGCAATGCGTAAGAATGTCCTCGCAAAATGTTATGGTGGCGATATATCACGAAAAAGAAAATTGATTGAGAAACAGAAAGAAGGGAAAAAACGCATGAAACAAATCGGCAGGGTGGAAGTGCCACAAGAGGCATTCCTGGCGGTTCTCAGCATAGATGACTAACACATGAACAAGCAGACTTCGGTCTGCTTTTTTGTTAATCCAAAGCTACTCTAACTTCTGCAGCCACTTGAAGATTTCTTATTGAAAAATCGCTACCTGGATAAGTACTGAGTCCAGTGAATGGTATGGTATACATCATCGTTGGACCGAAGATCATTCGTTTCCCTGCTTTGAATTCAACTCCAAGACCTATATGTCCACCAATGAATAATGGATTCGTTTGCGTCAATTCACCAGTTTGAATTGTCGCTACATTGCCATTGACTCTCGGATCATTCCTATCCAATGAAAATTCAACAGTCTCTCCGGTTGGAAGAACTGCTCGATTCTGGAGAAGTTCTTTCGTATGTACAAGTGAAGTCGATGCCAAATATCCAATATTCAAACCAAAACGGGTGAAGAGTCTTGTATCAAAAGGGAATACTTTTACATAGGGTAGTATGCCAATCATGGAAGTAGTGAATGCGGCATTATGTCTGAATGGAACTTCAAGTGAAACCAATGCACCGGAAGAAGTTTGTTGATCTTTTAATGTCTCCAATTCTTGATATCTGGAATCCATGGTGATATAGCGATATTCTCCGGAAATACCCCAAACAACATGAGTCATCATTTCATTTTCATAAGAAATTCCAAATGCTGAACTCATTCCACCACCCTGCTCAAATGAACAGTCACATGCATCCGTAATCAATGTGCCGGTTTGCATGATTCCTCCGAATCCCAAGGAAAATCCAATCTGCTGAGGTTTGCTCCAAAAAGATGATTTTCTAGGGTCGGAAACAACCATTTGGGCTTCAATTTGGGTCAATGAAACGAAGAAAAGGATATAAAAAAGAAGTCTGCGAGCCATGATAAAACCAATAATTTCTCTGAATTTACTGATAATAACAGTCAAAAACTATATCCTGTTTCATACGATTCATAATTTCTTCCCTTTTCTTGGAACTCATTGCATATCCTATCTGTTAACCCCCAACATGCGTAAGTGTATATAAGCACAATCATCTAAGTTCAACTCGAGAATATCATGTTTGAAGAATTGCCCTCAGCGGAACGAGTAACATTGCAATCAAAACCTGCCCAAGAACAATTTCTGTATCAAGGAGCCAGGGGTGCGGCAATTCGCATTTTAAGCAGATTCGAAAGAAGCGATTCTTATCTGGACAAATTGCTGGAACATGAATTGAGGACGGGAGGATTATCACATCAAGACAAAGCCCTCCTTACTGAGCTTGTGAATGGAGTGACAAGATGGCTTTCAAAACTTGATTGGGTTCTTACAGGATTCTATCATGGTGAATTTGACAAATGCATGACACCGGTAAAAAATGCAATGAGAATTGCATTATATCAAGTAATGTTTCTCAATAAAATTCCACCGGCAGCTGCAATCAATGAATCAGTTGAAATCATCAAAAGAATCAAAGGTGAGAAGTCCGCGGGAATCGTAAATGCAGTACTTAGAAATATCACCAGAAACATTGAAAATATTCGATATCCGAATCAAGATGAAGATATGGTTTGGTATCTGGCTGTTATGTATTCACATCCAAAATGGATGGTAAAACGGTGGATGGATAGATGGGGTTTGACATTTACTGAAGAATTGTTAAAATCAAATGTCAATCGACCTTCAATCACGCTTCGAGTGAATGGTCTGCTTGCACAACCTGCTGAGATTACTTCATGGCTTAATGAACAACAGATACCATTTACAATTTCACAGCATCATGAAGCATCGTTATTGGTGAGTTCTCTCCGTGATATCACCAACTCCGAAATGTTCAAGTCAGGCAAGATTGCAATTCAAGATGCAAGCGCATCCATGGCTGCATTACTATCACAAGCAACACCAGGGATGTCTGTAATCGATTTATGTTCTGCACCAGGCGGGAAAGCATTTTATGTTGCAGAGTTGATGAAGAATGAGGGTAGTATTGTTGCTCTTGATAAATATGAAGCAAAGCTTCGATATCTAATAGATGGTGCACAGAGACTGGGTATCAACATCTTGCAAGCAGAAGTTGGAGATGCTCGTTCTTATCAGCATGATCAAGTGGATTTAGTACTGGCTGATGTACCGTGCACCGGTTTTGGTACTTTATCAAAAAAACCGGATATCAAGTGGAAAAGAGATGCTGATGATATTATCAAACTGATCCCACTGCAAAGAGAAATTCTACTCAATGCTGCAAGTCTTGTAAAACCGGGTGGTGCCATCATATATAGCACATGTACTATTGAATCAGAAGAAAATGAACAGAATATTGCCTGGTTCCTGCAAGAATTTCCCAACTTTATTCTTGACCCTGCTGAGCAATATCTTCCTTCGGAAGTATGTGAACATGGGTTCCTAAAAACCATTCCTGGTCAGCACTCCACAGATGGAGCATTCGCAGCAAGATTAATTCGCAAGAGTTAATTACCCTCGGATTTTCCCATAGGGGAGATTTGGAGTTTTCTGTACGGAAGCTTCAAACTCTATATATGTACCTGAAGCGTCTCTTTGAATAATTTGTTGATTTTTCTCTTTGACATGAAAGAGAACATGATTGTTCTGTTGCGTTTTGAATGCGATCACAAATCCACGATTAAATGTTTGAATATTATCAGCAAGATTTTCTAATGGGGTATACCCTTGTCCAATCGGAGCAGAAAAATACACTTGCTGAAGTGAATCAATGCCGGTAAAAATGAATGGATTTGCTATATCATTGAACAACTGAGTTATCCTTACTTTCTTTCCTCTATCTGTACCACTCATCACATTCCCATTGACATCTGAAATCGATGAAGCCGCAGGAGTGGATAAATTAAATGAAGGCTGACTTCCAGTAGAATCTACTTCAAGACAAATATCCCAAGAAGAAGCACGATCACTTGTATAGGTTTTCTGCTCCAAAATATTGAGTCCATTTTGTCTGCCAGGCCCAACATAAATTCTTCCCGAAAATCTTGATGCGCTTGCCCAACGAATTTCCACGAACCGACTGATGGTATCTTGAGATCTTGCGAAAACATGAAACACATGCAATTTGCCCTCTTGCAAATTCCGAATGACAACTGATGTTGCTACTCCAAGCTTTACTGTTTGCAAAGGAGTCCCCAACTCATCATACACCTGAACATCATATCCGATTACAGCTGTTCTTGATGGTTTCCAAGTCAATCCTATGCTGCTGGCACTTTGAGCATTTGCCTTCAATTCAGTGGGAGGTTGAGGTACACTGATGACAGGACTATTTCCCAAATCACATGAACTCAGCCACATTTGGAATATTATGGCTAAAAATATAAGAATACGCTGAAAATTAGGAGTAACCATGCTATTATCCCATGAGAATGTCTGCTAAATTACAAATACTTGATTAGCTACTCAAACTCATGAAGGATGGTGATTCATGGACTTGATTTGTAGGCATTTCAAATTATCCCCAATATCCCCATAGTCAGGCCGTTTTTTTTTAATTTTGCATTCCCGAAATTGTATGTCTGTTGCTTGACAGACCCTACTTTCATCACATCAAGAGCTTGACATGAATATTTTTGATTCATTGGTTGATTATGGGCATGAAGAAGTCCTTTTTTATTCAGACCCCAAAACAGGTTTACGTGCTATTATCGGTGTTCACAGCACTGTCCTTGGCCCTGCTTTAGGTGGTACTCGTATGTGGAATTATGCAAATGACGGTGATGCTCTCACTGATGTATTACGATTGTCAAAAGGCATGACATATAAGGCGGCAGTTGCAGGACTCAATCTTGGTGGTGGAAAAGGAGTAATCATTGGCGATGCACGCACGCAAAAATCAGAAGGATTGTTTCGTGCTTATGGTAAAGCTGTTGAATCATTGGGTGGAAGATATATTACAGCTGAAGATGTGAACACAAATGTTCGTGACATGTCATGGATTCGTACAGAGACACAATTCGTTACCGGCGTGGAGGGCATTGGAGGTAGCGGAGATCCATCACCATTCACTGCATATGGCGTGTATTGTGGTATCAAGGCAACTGCAAAAAAGCAAATGGGCAAAGATGATCTTTCCGGACTTCGCGTAGCTGTTCAAGGAGCGGGCAATGTGGCAGGACATGTCGTTGCACATCTTGTCAAAGATGGCGCAAAAGTTTTTGTGACAGATATATTCAAAGATAAAGCACTTGCCTTAGCAAATGAAACCGGTGCTGAATATGTGGAACCAGATTCAATTCTTTCAATGGATTGCGATATTCTTTCTCCAAATGCACTTGGAGCTATTTTAAATGATGAAACAATCCCGCACTTAAAATGTTCATTGATTGCAGGTGGAGCAAATAATCAATTGGCTGATGAGAAAAAACACGGTGCAATGTTGAAGCAGAGAGGCATATTGTATGCCCCTGATTATGTCATCAATGCAGGTGGCTTGATGAATGTTGCATCAGAAGTTGATGGATATAATAAAGAATCCGTATTGCGAAAGAATGAAGGAATCTATGATACACTTCTTCGCATCTATACCATGGCTGATGAACGTAATATTCTTACAGTGGAAGCTTCAAATGCCTTAGCTGAAGAACGCATTGCATCAGTTGCGCATGTACACAGAACATATTCAGGAAAAACCATCATCAATCGTTCACAATCATCTTCCGGTTCATGATGGCTTTTACAAGCGATGATACAGCTTCATTCCCATTAAGCAATGATCGACACATTGTTGGAACGAGAAGAAAAGCCAGAGAAAAAGTCATGCAATTACTTGTGGCATGTTCCACTGGTGAAATATCATGGGAGGAAATCTTTCCTCATATTGTGCAGAGAGATTTTAATTTCAATGATCAGGAATCTGAGCCCGAAAAACTTCTCACACCCGATGAGATTTTGGAATTGGAATCTGATACCAGAATAAATTGGGATGAAATTGAATTGCAATTTATCAAAGACTTAACAACAAAGACAATTGATGAAATGGAATATTCTGATGGATTGATTGAACGATTTGCTCAGAATTGGGAATTGGATCGCATTGCATTGATTGATCGTATTTTACTTCGTATGGCTGTTGCAGAACTGATCCATTTTGTTGAGATACCAACAAAAGTTACCATCAATGAAATCATTGAATTGGCAAAAAGTTATTCCACAGATAAAAGTAATGTCTTTATCAATGGTGTGCTTGATGCCGTTGTTGTTGAACTAACCACTTCCGAGCGCCTGAAAAAATCAGGTCGCGGACTTCATGAATAGGTAGGAGTTCAAAAATCATGAAAGCAATTATACCCGTAGCGGGAGTGGGAACAAGGCTCAGACCATTCACCTATACATTGCCAAAAGTATTGCTCAATGTTGCAGGAAAGCCTATTCTCGGACATATCCTTGATGCCCTACAGGCACATTCAATCGATGAGGCTACCATCATTGTTGGGTATATGGGTGATTTAGTCGAAGAGTATGTTCGCAAGCATCATGATTTGAATGTTAATTTCATTTATCAAGAAGAACGACTTGGTTTAGGGCATTCCATTTGGATTGCAAGAGAACGCATCACCGGTGACGATCCTCTGCTCATCATTCTTGGTGATACCATTTTTGATGTTGATTTAAATTTGGCTATGAATTCCGGATACTCAACACTCGGTGTGAAAAGTGTAGAAGATCCCAGACGATTTGGTGTTGTTGAAATGGATAATGGATTCATTTCAAGATTGATTGAAAAACCGGAACAGCCAACTTCCAATCTTGCGCTAGTTGGATTATACTGTATCAATAATCCATCATTGCTTGTTTCTTGTTTGGATGAGTTGATTGAACACAATATTCGAACACGCGATGAATATCAATTGACAGATGCATTGCAGATGATGATTGATAAAGGTGAGAAGTTCACGACATTCCCCGTTGAAGGTTGGTATGATTGCGGTAAACCTGAAACATTGTTGTCTACCAATAAATATTTGCTCGATGGTATGTCAGCACCGAAAGCAATTGAAGGTACCGTCATCATTCCACCGGCATTCATCTCTTCAACAGCACATGTTGAACGCTCTGTGATAGGGCCCTATGCTACAGTTGCAGCCGGTGCAAAAGTAGTAGATAGTGTTATCAAAGATTCAATCATCAGTGATGGTGCAACCGTGACGGCATCCATGCTTGAGCAGTCTATCATTGGAAATAATGCCATTGTTAAAGGCAAATTTTCCAGACTTAATGTTGGTGATTCCAGCGAAATTGACAGAAGCTAATTTTTCATTCATACATTCATTGAATTGTACATGGGTTATCTCTTTACATCTGAATCTGTGTCGGAAGGACATCCCGACAAAATATGTGATCAAGTCTCTGATGCCGTCTTAGATGCTGTACTTGCCGAAGATCCTGATGGCAGAGTTGCTTGCGAATGCTTCGCAACAACAGGCATGATCGTTGTTGGTGGAGAAATCACTACAAATACATATATCGATCTTCCAAGACTCGTTCGAAATGTAATCCGTGATATCGGTTATACGAAAGCTGAATATAGATTTGACGCTGATTCTTGTGCCGTTATCAATGTGATAAATAAGCAGTCAAGTAACATTGCACAAGGTGTAAATACAGGTGGTGCAGGTGATCAGGGCATGATGTTTGGCTATGCCTGCAAAGAGACTCCTGAATATATGCCTGCTGCTTTGATGTATTCGCATAAACTTGTAGAAAAGCTTGCAGACATTCGTAAGAATCATTCAGCATTGATGCCTTATCTCCGACCCGATGCAAAAGCACAAGTTACGATTGCCTATGATGACAATGGAAAGATTTCAGGCATCACCACCATTGTTGTTTCAACGCAGCATGATGCCGGAGTAAACCAAGAAACAATAGCAGCAGACATCAAGAAGCATGTTATACCTGAAGTCATTCCTGCAGATTTGATTAGTCCTGACACCGTGTTTCATATCAATCCTACCGGAATATTTGAAATAGGTGGTCCACATGGTGATACCGGACTCACAGGTAGAAAAATCATCGTTGACACTTATGGCGGTAAAGCACCACATGGTGGTGGCGCTTTCAGTGGAAAAGATCCAACCAAAGTTGATAGATCAGCAGCTTATGCCGCGCGATACCTTGCAAAAAATATTGTTGCAGCAGGACTGGCGGAACAATGTACCATTCAAGTATCTTATGCGATTGGAGTGAAGGAGCCTGTTTCTTTATTGGTTGATACTCATGGGACCGGAACAATACCAGCTTCTACATTGAGTGCATTCATCATGAAGAATATTGATCTTTCGCCTTCAGGTATCATTGATCGTTTGCAGTTAAAAAGACCTATTTATAGAGCCACTGCGGCTTATGGTCATTTTGGAAGAAATGATTTTCCTTGGGAACAGTTGGATCTCGTTCCTTTGTTTTCAACACTTTCAGCATAATATTATTCACTCATCATAGATGGAAACAATGTCTGTAGAAACACTATCCTTACCGCAAAAACATGAACAGGGCTCATTCAGCGAAGTGCCTGGTTCTTATTGTGTGCGTGATATAGCTCTTGCCGAAGAGGGAAGAAAACTGATTGATTGGGCAGAGGCGAATATGCCTGTGCTTATGCATTTACGTAAAGAATTCAGCAAAACAAAACCTTTCGCTGGCTATCGCCTTGCAGGCTGTTTGCATGTGACTAAAGAAACAGCTGTCTTGATTGAAACATTCAAAGCAGCAGGTGCCGAAGTATATTGGTCAGGATGTAATCCTTTGTCAACACATGATGCTGTTGCTGCTGCTTTGGCTGCTGCAGGAATTTCTATTTATGCTTGGCATGGTAATCATTCAGATTTTTATTGGTGCATAGATCGCACATTGGACAATAGACCTCACCTTACATTGGATGATGGGTGCGATTTGATCAATACTGTTCATGAAAAAATGATCGACTATGCAAAAAATGATGTGATTGGTGGTACAGAAGAAACCACAACAGGTGTGCATCGTTTACGCGCTCGCTCAGCTGATGGAAAATTATATTATCCTGTTTTTGCTGTGAATGATGCAGAAACAAAATGGGATTTTGATAATGTCTATGGCACAGGTCAATCAACTCTCGATGGTATTATCCGCTCAACGAGTGTGATGCTTGCCGGTAAAAACTTTGTAGTAGCTGGTCATGGCCATTGTGGTTCCGGTGTTGCAAAAAGAGCAGCCGGCATGGGGTCAAATGTCATTATCACAGAAGTGAAAGCTACTGCGGCAATCAAAGCAGTACTTGAAGGATTTGAAGTCAAAACAATGGATGATGCTGCTAAAGTTGGTGATATCTTTTGTACAGCCACTGGCATGAAGGATATTATTCGCAAGCGTCATTTTGAAGTTATGAAAGATGGTGCAATCGTTTGTAATACAGGTCATTATGATTGCGAAATTAATATCAGCGAATTGGAAGAGATTGCAGTTAGCAAGCGCACGATTCGTCAAAATTGCGAAGAGTTTACATTAAAAGATGGTCGAAGAATTTTTGTCTTGGCGGAAGGTCGCTTAGTAAATCTTGCAGCTGCAGAAGGACATCCATCTGAAGTTATGGATATGTCTTTTGCCAATCAATTTTTGTGTCATGTCAAATTGGTTGAGGCGCATCGCTCAGGAACATCACTACCTGTTGAAGTTATTGATATTCCTGTTGCACAGGATGAATATATTGCTGAGCTCAAATTGAATACAATGGGCTTGTCAATGGACATCTTGACGCAAGAACAAATTGACTATGCAAACAATTATCTTGAGGGTACCTAATCGTAGGACCACAAATCAACTGAATCAATGGAATGCATCAACCATGCATTCCATTGTTGTTTATGGTCAGTACAAATTCTTTGATTCTTTGAGCATTTGTTTCATGATCCACTGTAGGTAAAGCGATGCGATGCACTTGCTCCGGTTTCCTTTGTGAAACGCCATAAAGATAGGTGTCATCATAATATCGCAAAGCGATTTCAAAACACTCTTCCAGATTTCCTTGTTCTAGTGCTGCTAGAGCTTTTTTTGACTCCAATCCGCCCAAACGTTTCGCAATTCTTTGAACAGCCTCTGCAATCAAATTCATATCCTGATTTTTATATTGTTCCACGAGCCAAGTTAAACGAGATATTCGTGGTATATCAACAAAAATGACGGGGCGATTTCTTATTGTTTCATACAATGCTAGTGGCAAAATATTTCGACCGATCTTTCTACTTTCATCCTCAATCCATAAATAGGGAATTGATGGATCTGGATATGACATTGCAAGTCTATTTTCAAATGATTCTTGTGATGTTTGTTCCGGGCAGCCAATAGAACCGAATGATGATCCACGGTGATGGGCTATGTCTTCTAAATCAAGAATTGGTTCTTTCATTGCCTGCAAGCAATGAAGGATCTCAGTTTTTCCTGAGCCGGTGAATCCACCTATCACCCAGGCGGGCAATGATTGCTTGAGTAGATGTAATACATGATTTCTGTATGCTTTATAACCACCTTCGAGTGTGAATGCTTCAAATCCATAAAAATTGAATAGCCAAGCCATAGCTTCGCTGCGCATTCCGCCTCTCCAGCAATGAATCAAAACTGTTGAACCTTGAGGTATTCCTTGTGATTGTACTGTTTGAAGATATTCATTCAATTTCGGACCAAAAAATGTAAATCCCTTTTCTATGGCTTGCTCTCGTGAAACTTGTTTGTATAATGTTCCAATCTCCGCTCTTTCTTCATCTGAAAAAATGGGAAGATTGCGAGCTCCGGGAATATGTGCATGAGTAAACTCGGACGGAGTACGCACATCAAATACCGGATATTCCTTGGATAAATGCAGAAATTCCTCAATTGATAATCGTATGTTTTTTGATTGATTCATCGTGAAAACTACTGTTTTTGCATATGAGAATGGCCATAATATGGCGCAACTTCTCTCATTTATTGACACATTGATACGAAATTACGTTTGGGCAAAACCCTAAAAGTCTCTATCTTTGTGTTCTGTTTTGAAAGACTGGTCCCATCGACTAATGGTTAGGTCACCACCCTTTCAAGGTGGCAGTACGGGTTCGAATCCCGTTGGGATCACACTGAGGCATCGATTTTCGATGCCTTTTTTTTTTGAATATAGCATTCCTTGGCACTTGTATTGCTTGTAAATTGACAAGTTCCGGAGTTATCAAATGCAGCAGAAACAGATGGGAAAAATGTCAAAGCCAATAATTCGCATTTTGGCCTTTGGTTGGATATCATGTACGGTATTGATGAATTGTTGTCGAACATCTGAGCCTATGTCAGAACCAGCTGAATCTACAGATGCAGCTAAAAAACTAGCAGAGCGTTCTGTTTTTCTGCGTAGTCATCCCAATTTGATGACATCTCCATTTGCACCCCTCATTGACCCACTTTTGGATGCAGGTTTGGATACATCTGTACTCATTACTTTTCTGAGTGATCCCAAACTTCAATTTGAAGAATCATTAGTGAAAATAAATGTTACTGGTTATCGAAAGAAAGCTGATTACTCACATAATTTTGCGCCAAAGTCTGTATTGTCTTCAATTGCCTTTTACAAACAACATGAATCCACATTGAAAGCTGCTGAAGCGAAATATGAAGTACCGGCTGAAGTGATTACATCAATATTGTGGATTGAGACAAAGTTTGGGAGTTATACCGGAAAGCATTATGTGCCTAGTGTATTCTTTACAATTGCTTTGGCAGCTGAACCTGAAAATATTGAAAGGAATAAACAAGCATTAAGAGCAGAGAATCCACCACCCAGTGAATCGGAGCTTGATTCCTTGGATAAACGAATCATTGCAAGAGCACATAAAAAAGCAAAGTGGGCATTTGGTGAGATATTGGCACTTGATACACTCAGAAGAATATATCACAAAGATTATACATCGCTGTATGGATCTACGGCAGGAGCATTTGGATGGAGTCAGTTCCTTCCTTCAAGTTATGTTCGCTGGTCAGTTGATGGTGACAATGATGGTGACAGGGATTTGTTTTCATACCAAGATGCAATCCATAGCGTGGCGAATTATCTAAAAACCAATGGATGGGGTCCAACAGAAAAGGATCATCAAAAAGCTGTCTATCATTATAATAATAGTGATGATTATGTGAATGCAGTATTGACATTAGCTAGAAAAATCAAAGAGGGTTTGTGATATGTCGACATTCCACACCATTGGGGAACGATGGAAACATGTTGAGCATACTGTTCGGGAAGCAGCGCTATCTTGTGGAAGAAATCCGGAAGAAATTACAATCATAGCAGTATCAAAAATGCATCCACTCCAAAGTGTACAACAAGCATTTGAAGCAGGAGCTCGCGTTTTTGGTGAAAATTATGCACAAGAATTTCGTGATAAAATCCAAGAAGCAGAACGTACTAATATTCATCCGGAATGGCATTTCATAGGTTCTTTACAATCAAATAAAGTGAAATATATTATTCCGCATGCCTCACTCATACATTCCTGTTCAACAATATCTGTTGCCGATGAGATTGAACGATTGTCGCAAAAACATGATGTGATCACAGATATTCTCATTCAAGTGAATACATCAGGTGAATCATCAAAGTCAGGTATTGAACCTGCTGAGATTGATGAGTTTATTTCTTTGATCTCCCGGCATAAGCACATATCACTTCGCGGACTCATGACTATTCCGACAGCTACTGATAATATCTCACAATTGTCTAGTGAATTTTCACTGCTACGAAATACTCTTGAACGGTTGAAAGATTCAATTCCTTCTCCTGAAACATGGAATATGTTGTCGATGGGAATGAGTGATGACTTTTCCATTGCAATAAAAGAAGGTGCGACACATGTGCGCATAGGTACTGCAATCTTTGGTGAAAGGGCTTATTAATTCTGCTGACTTAATCTATTATATAAGTGAGCATAAGGGGAATCTTTGCGTAATGCTTCAGGACAACCTAGTATGATGCATTGTTTTTTCGCACGCGTTAAAGCAACATTTAATTTTCTATCAATCATTTCTCCTTCTATCTCAGCAAAAGACTCAATTCCTTTAGCATGAAACTCATTATGTATTGCAAGTGAGATGATAATCAACTCTCGTTCACTTCCTTGAAATCGTTCTACGGTGTCAACTGTAATTTGAGGCTTGTATTCATCGGGTATCAATGATTGAATCAATGCTATTTGAGAACGAAATGGTGTGATGATTCCAATTTCTTGTACAGTATGCTTCTGCAAAGCTCTGGAAGCAAGCGAGACTGCCAACTCTGCTTCAGCATGATGTATTTTGTATTGCAGTTCGGGTTTTGTAGCAATCCAAGTAAGTCGTGGATACTCTTTCAATGGAATATCATCTTCAGCACTCTGCCAAGGGTTCATACTTTGTAATCGATTGCCATAATGCATGGAACTTACGATTGCAGATATATCTTGATGCATTCTTGCCTGTATTGTTAACATTCCATAGGCATGTGTATCTCCGTTTCGCATACAGAGTTTGAGAAGTCTTTCAAATAATGAATGCCGAAAGTCTGATAATGCTATATCTTCAAATAATGGATGGTGAAGTTTCGTACCTCGTATATCCTGCGTAATTACAGCAGGTAATTGACGTTCATCTCCAATGAGTATGAAGCGTTTGGTATGCATTAATATGCCCGATACTTGTGGCTCAAGTAATTGGGAAGCTTCATCTATAATCATTGTTGTAGTTGAAAACCACTCATGTATTTCTGTATGAGTATGTACTGTAGATACAGTTGAAATGATAATTCGAGAAGAACAAATTTCAGACCGTAAGTCTTCTAGTGACATTGTCTCCGAAAGATATTGAAGGGATGAATGTGGAAATGCTGTAGCATGTTTGCTACCCAATCGAATGAATGGCAAATTGAGCGAATCTACTGCAGCGCATAATTCATCTACAGCCCTATTTGTGAAAGCGCAAAGCATGATACGTTCATTTTCATCTTGCATGAGACATTCAATCATAGAGCGTATCATTGCTGATGTTTTTCCTGTGCCGGGTGGACCTTGTAATAGGAAATAATCTTTGGAGGATAGTATCTGCCGTAACAAATCTTTCTGCGTTGAATGTAGAAAGACAGGAATAGGACCATCATAGAGGTTGCCAATGGATGGTCTATTCAATCCCAGGATGCGATGTCTTTTTTCTATGTCGGATCTTACAATATCCCCAAGAGAGCGTAGTAGACTTGTATATAATGATTCATTTCCTGCATCTGCTTCTATGCACCAGAGGGTATCACTGCTTGTGAATTGCTCCTTTTGAGCGACTTTATTTCTCAAACTGATAAAGATGCCTTCATTCGAAATCGAGCGTATTGTTGCTTTATGTATATGACCAAGAATCTGACCTTGTACTGATAAAGCTTCATGTGGCATGAAGAGGATGATATCGCCAATTCGTAATGATGACATTCGCTGTGATCGATCTGTGTATCGAACATGTATATGGAATAAGTCAAAATCCGAGGAAGCACTATCAATGCGAAGATATCCGATTGCTTGGAGTTTTTGTTGCTTTTCATCTATTGTATGATGCCATAGGGAAGATAAACCGGGATTATTTCCTGAACCCAATCGTGCACTTTGTTGTTCGCGAAGAATAAATGATAGAGAAGCGAGAACATAGAGTTCGGATGTTTTGTCCAATTGTTGAAAGTGAGTTTTAAATTTCATGACTTCATCTCTGGTATATGGAGTCATTTCAAGTAATGCTTCATCGGAAAAAAGTTCTATAAAAGACGAGAACTTTCTGTGAATGATATCATGCTCGAGTGAGATGATTTCATTTCGAATACGTAATGCTTCTTTTTTTGATAGATGATTATTGATCACATTTCTGATTGGATTTTGTACATCCTTTGGATAAAGGAGTCTGCTATCACCGGTTCTCCCTGGGAATGCCGCATCCAGTAGGAGATTATAACAAGCAACTTGGAGAATATGATTTTTCCATGCACCCATTGGTATTGTCAATCCGCGGAAATGCACAGGCAAACCGGTATTTGGAGCATTCCCTGATTTCAATTCAATCACCGTTTTTTGCAATTGATCTTCATATTCCATGAGAATGTCAAGTCTACCAAGCAAACCATACATTGGTGCCATAAAAGCAGCTTCTGTCGAAATCATCGGAGCATCAAATGAATCAAGCAGTGCATCTAATGCTTCCTTCAATGTTGTACATATATCCATTAATTTCGAAATATCTTCTTCACCTTTAATTGCGTTCAATGCTTGTAATGGCATTGATTTCAATGTACTCTGAACAACATTATCGATTGAAATTGTATCCCCGGCAATTGCTTTGTCAAGCCAATTACCTGCAATAATTCCTGCTAAGAGTGGTATTCCGGATTCTTTTTTCGAGAATTTTCTGATGAACATAGAACCAATTGACAACTGATCACCATTAGTTGTACATTCTGCGATATCTGTAGCTGTAAGAAGAATATCAGGTTCGAGAACGCACAATGTTTTCTCAGTAGAAGTATACTGTCCATGATCATCAATAATACTATCTGTCAAATGAATTGTAGCACCCTTCCATAGTGTTTTGAAGAGTGAATGTTCATGTGAAATGCGCAGCATTACCTGTTCTTGATTCGTGTTCTGGCATTCAATGAATAGATATGCATCATCTACATGCCATGATGTAATGACTCCTCTAAAAACTTGTTCTTGTGATATTGATTTCTCTATGTCAATTGTATCATTGATGTACTCTTCCTGTTGTAATCCAGCAAGAATCGAAAGTATAGTTCTACAGAGAAATTGTATTGTTGTAGAATGCTCCTGTGCTGATGGAGAATTCATCAAGGAAATGAAATGTTTGTATGCATTTGTTGCAGAAGTGCAATGCGGATACTTTTGTGCCAGAAATACCCATTCTGCATAATGAGAACTGAATAATTGCAATTCAGTATTCAAGGCAAGGGCAATCACTTCGTGAAGAAGATCAGAATATTCATGCACCTGCACTGTTGCTTGATTCTCTTGTAATGAAGGTAATGAATCAAGCAATGAAGTGATATGTTCTGTGAATTCCTGACTGATCATTGTTTTGCCAATTGAGAAGATACCCAAACTACTAAGTTTGCATGGCACATAAAAAAAGGTGTCTGAAACTCAGACACCTTTGCGTGTTTTGCTGTGAGCATTAGAAATTGACTGCTTCACCCCAAGCACCAGCAGCCGCTTCCATAACTGCTTCTGAGAGTGTTGGATGTGCATGAATTGTGCGGAACAATGTTGGACCAGTTGCTTCGAGTGAACGAGCAAGGCCAAGTTCAGCAATCATTTCCGTCACATCGGGGCCAATCATGTGTGCACCGAGTAATTCACCATATTTTGCATCAAAAATTAATTTTACAAAACCGGCTGTTTTCCCAATTCCATGTGCCTTACCGGATGCAGTGAATGGGAATTTTCCAATCTTGAGTTCATAGCCTGCTTCTTTTGCTTTTGCTTCAGTCAAACCAACACTTGCAACCTGTGGATTGCAATAGGTACAACCAGGTATATTATTATAATCGACGCCATGAGTTTCATGACCGGCAATGAATTCAGCGCATACAATTGCTTCGGCAGAAGCTTTGTGTGCAAGCCAAGGTGGACCTGCCACATCGCCAATTGCATAGACGCCTTCAATATTTGTTCGTAAGTATTTATCAACCACAATCCAGCCTTTTTCAAGCTTGACGCCCAATTGCTCAAGACCAATACCTTCAATATTTGCTTGTACGCCAACTGCATTGAGTGCGCGATCTGCAATCAGTTTTTCTTGCGTTCCATCTTTTTTCTCTACAAGTACTTCAACGCCTTTCTTTGTTGGTTTAGCAGAAACAACACGAGTTTCCGTAAGAATATTGATGTTCGATTTCTTGAAATTTCTTTCCAATTCTTTTGATACATCGATGTCCTCAACAGGAACGATATTTGGCATCATTTCTACGATCGTCACATTTGCACCATATGCATTGTAGAAATAAGCAAGTTCAACTCCAATTGCACCAGCACCAATCACAATCAATGAGCCGGGAGTATCGCGTTGAAAAATTGCATCTGTGGAAGTCCAAACATGCTTATGATCAACTTCAATGAAAGGGAACATACGTGTGCGAGCACCCGTTGCGATGATCACATTTTTACATGAAATCGTATCAGTGACAGCATTCGTGGCTGGATCGCGTACTTCAACGCTTGAACGCGAAAGCACAATACCATGTCCTTTCACTTGCTGTACTTTATTTTTTTTGAACAAGAAGCTCACACCATTAGACATTTTGTCTGCAACTTCCCGACTTCTATCGATTGCCCGTGAGAAGTCAGCATTGAAATTGTCGAACTTGAAACCAAATTCATCTGCATGTTTGAAGAAGTTCATGTATTCTGCATTCTTAAGCAATGATTTGCTTGGAATACAACCAACATTTAAACAAACACCGCCAAGTTTGTCTTTTTCAACGCAGATGGTTTTGAGACCTAATTGAGATGCGCGGATTGCGGCAACATAACCGCCGGGACCGCTTCCAACGACAACGAGGTCGCATTCATGTTGTGCCATGGTGAATCCTATAGAATTAACTGTTGAGTTTCAATGAAATATTGCCAAATATACCGCTTTGACGACTATTTTTTGCTGAGCAAACTCGCAATAGTAGAACGTATTTTTTCGCTTTCAGCCAATGGATTGACATCTTTTAAGATGATGGTACCTTCTTTGTCCAGAACCCACACACTGGGAATGGAACCAACACCATATTGAATTGCAGCTGCATTATCCCAGAATAATCCATCGGCAACATGTGTCCAATTCATGTTTTGTTCTTTTACATAACTGTTCCAAACTGCAAGGTCCTTATCAAGTGAAATACCAAGCAGGACAAAGTCTTGCTTTTTATATGCATTCCAAATTGATTTAGCTTCTGGGATGGATCTCACGCATGGTGGACACCATGTAGCCCAAAAGTCGATCATGACAACTTTGCCCTTCAAGCTTGATAAAGTAAATGGATTGCCATTTATATCATTCATCGTGAAATCAGGTGCTTTCGAACCAATATCAACTGGTGTGGGGGTTTGAACAGTCTCCTGTACTTCTTGATTTTTTGGCAGGATTGAATCATCCGCATCGGGTTTATTATCATCAAGACATGCATTGAGAGCAATAGATGCAACAATGATGAGAAGTAGTTTTGTATACGACATGGTAGTTCTGTTTGTGATTGTAAAGTGTGAAAACTACGGAATTGGCATAAAAAAACCCTTTCGGTATGGTTCCGAAAGGGTATGTGGATAACTTTTTCGTTTAGAGAGAAGCTGCAGCTGCCATAACGGCATCATAATTAGGCTCAACGCCTGGATTGGCTGTAACCTCTGCATATCGAATGATGCCTTCTCCATCAATCAAGAACACTGCTCGGGCGCTAACATCCAAGCCCTGAACATTTGCAAGATTGGGAAAGAGTACATCATAAGCTTTTGTCACTTCGCGATTCATGTCTGAAAGAATAGGGAAATTGAGATCATTCTTTTTTGCAAAAGCATCGGCACTGAATGGTAAATCAACACTTACACCGAAGATAGTAGCATTGGATGATTGCAATGAGCCTAGATTATCTCTGAATGTGCACATTTCTTTCTCACAAACGCCTGTAAAAGCGGCTGGAAAGAATGCTAGAATCACTGATCTTCCTTTATAGGAACTGAGTGTATGAGGAGTCAGTGTATTATCAACCAATGTAAAGTCAGGAGCTGTTTGCCCAATGGAGAGTGCCATAAAAACCTCTAGAAATTCTGTGAATGAGTGTTGAAAGAAGTACAAAGATGTACATTTCTCAGTTCTTTCAGGGCATCTTCACCAATATATCGTTCCAACATGGTTTTGTCGCCCTTCATGATATCAATCATCACCAAGCAATCGATTGCATCATTGAAAGAATGATCAATCCCAAAACCAAAGAATGTCCCTCCAAGTTTCATGTATTGTCGCATTAATATAGGAATCCCCTTCCCATCCGGCTCAACTTCAGCGATTATACTGTTGAGAATGTCAATATCTGTTGGTATCTCTGAATAATCTTTGAGTATATGCTGCAAGTGTTTTGAATTTGGGCTACTAAAGCGATGTTTAGCCTCAACATGCTCTGCCAAATGTGAATCAAAGTGATTTTGTTTAAGATAGTTCACTATCAATTGTCTTGAAAACTGAGTGTATTCATTGCTAATACTAACAGATCCAAAAAGAAATCGATAATCTCTATGCTTTACGATATAGGATCCAATTCCTTTCCAAAGCAATTGTAATGGAAGAAAGGATCTCTGATAATCTTTGCAGATAAATGCCCTTCCTAATTCAAGGCCTTTTGGAATGCTCTGTTTGAACCCTTGTCCATAATTGAACAATGTTTGAGTGTATAAACCATTTTTTCCAAATACTTTATGAATATGATCTGTTCTTCCAATTCGGTATCCACCGATGATACCACTTCCTGTTTTATGTAAAATCAGATGATCATATTCTGCATCAAACATATCCAGATCCATAGCTTTCCCGGTACCTTCTCCAACATCACGAAATGTTAGTTCTCGTAATCGACCTATTTCTCTTAATATTCCTGGAGTTCTTTTTGCATTGGTGAGATACACGGTATACTCTGCTGATTCAGCAAGAATATCATGTTGATTCATTAATGCAAGTTCGGATTCCAATAAGGTGTTGTCTGACTCTACAATTGCTTCATGTTGAATGACATTCAATTGTTTTTTTTCATGCTGACATTGCAAGAGATATGTTCTTTGTCTGATATATCTGGTGCAATCCGATTCACTAATGAATGAATTGATCAATTGCTTTTGAATTGGTTTCCCAATAGTAATGGATATCGTTTGATGTTGTTGACGCAAAAATTCTCTAGGAAGTAAAGCAGTTCTTAATCGAGGATGCAATAATCCTAAAGCTTGAAATAATGTGGAATTATGACCATGTATGAACATCGGAATAATTGTCGCATCGGTCATTTTTGCTATACGGACAATATTCGAATTCCAATATGGATCAGTGATTGTTCCTATAGAAGGTTGATAATGTGAAACTTCTCCGGCGGGAAAGATGCCCAAAATACCACCCTCGCGAACCCAGTGCACGGCTTCTTTCAACCCTTTAAGATTTTGTGTAACAGCATCATCTCCCCCAAATGGATTAACAAAAATCATTGTGTCACGAAACTCCGGAATGCGACCAAGTAATGAATTCGCCATAATGCGAAAATCATTTCTCCTTTTGCCAAGCATTGATCCTAGAATGACACCTTCAACCCCTCCTAATGGGTGATTTGCTACGATGATTGTTCTACCTTCTGTGGGAATATGTTCGATACCTTGCACTTCATACTGACAATCCATCACTTTCAGTACGGTATCATAAAATGATTCACCTGAATGAGATTGATGTAATGCCTCATGATACTTATCAGTCATGGCAGAAAGACCAAGAACTGATTCTATTCCATTCTCAACCATTGATATAAATGATGGAAAAGGAAGTGTGGATAAACCATTGAATGAAATGGCAAAAGGATCTGCTAAACAATCTTGCTGCATGTTGTTCCTCTACGATGATTATGCTTAATTCAAACTTATCGTTAAGAGGTTTAAGGAATTATTATCATGCAGTGAATTGAGTTTAAGAGTTCTTAATAATCACTCGTAATATCCCCCGTATTTTCCCTAAATTGCCATACAATATTGAATGTGATTGGAAAGAAGAATGAAGAGAAATGTCCTATTATTACATCTTCTGTTTTGTGCTATTGGGTTTGTACATGCGCAGATATCACGCCCAACGGAATTTGTACAACAGCCTTTTGATATATTGGAATATGATGCATCATTGGATCTTATATCATCCCCTTTGCCGCGTCTGGATAATGGAATGTGTTTGATTCGTGTCTATTGGAAGGAAGAACCTCAGAGCATATTTCCCATTCATCTGAGAGATCTTACCATTGATACCATTTTGGTAAATGGTAGTATTGCGCAATTCGAGAGAAAGGGAATGCCTGCTGATGATTCGATGTATTATGCTATCACATTACCAAAGGGCATAAAAAAAGGGGACTCAATGATTGTTATGGTTCATTATTCTGGTATGATGGGAAAAGAACCACCGCGTTCCGGTTTTTCTTGGGGTGGAGTATATTCTACTAAACGCATCCTTTATTCAATAGGGGTAGGTTTCTTTGCAAATTATGTAGGTACTACGCAACATTGGTTGCCATGTTATGACCATCCATCAGATAAAGCATTATTGACAACGCGAATAAAAGTGCAAAAAGGATTGACAGTAGTATCGAATGGTTTGTTGAAAAAGATTGACACATTGAATGATGGACTCCGATATACATGGTCTTCCACTATTCCAATGGCAACATATCTTATGACTTTTGCTGTTGATACATTTCAAAAGCATAGTATAGGTACATCCAACACAGCAGTCTATGCGATTCGTCAAGATAGTTTGTCAACCGCAATTTCTTTTTCTCAATTACCGCGCATGATTTCCACATTGGAAAAACACTTTGGACCTTATCCATTTGAATCCGTTGGATATGTATTGACACCGACCGGTTCTATGGAGCATCAAACCATGATTAGCATAGATGAAAATGTGGTGAGAAAAAAAGATTCAACGAATTCAACCATTCTACACGAATTATCACATCAGTGGTTTGGTGATAAAGTAACACCATTGAATTATGGCTATAGTTGGCTTTCAGAATCGTTTGCCACATACTGTGAATCTATCTGGGCTGAAGAATTGCGAGGGCAATCAGGATATATACAAGATATAGCCTCAAAAATTAGTGAGTATGTTGGTTCGACAGTATCCAGAGAAGGTGTTCTTCCATTGGAGTATTTTCCAAGATTAAGCCCATCTTCTAATTTTCCTCGAACAATATATATC
Source organism: Bacteroidota bacterium (assembly GCA_009919265.1). GTDB lineage: Bacteria > Bacteroidota > Ignavibacteria > Kapaibacteriales > UBA961 > UBA961. The sequence continues at coordinate 53,647 of RGCF01000011.1, forward strand.
AAAGGTGCAGCAGTACTTGGCATGCTTCGATATGAATTGGGGGATAGTCTGTTTTTTACAGCGATGCGTACATATCTTGAAAGACATGCCTATGGAAATGCAACAACAGAAGATCTAAAAAAAGCTTGTGAAGACATTTCAGGAAAAAAACTCGATTGGTTTTTCGATCAATGGGTCAAACAAAAGGGTTGGCCAAGAATACAGATTGATACTGCATCTTCCTTTGTGAATGGAAATCGCTCACTGAAATTACGAATCACGCAAGTCCAACCTGCAGATCATGGAATATATGAACATGTGCCATTGCAAATTGGTGTTCGTTTGGTAGACAATTCATATATCTATCGAACTATTGAATTTTCCGGTCAAGGAACAACAATCACTCTAGACACATTACCAGAATATAAAGCAATCAATGTTAATCAAGGAAATCTATTTCGTTCACTTGTACAATTGGCGAAAGTCACAAAAGTTGAAGGTGAAAATCAATTCAATGTTCAATCATTACAGATATACCCCAATCCCGGAAGAGATATGATAACGGTTGAATATCCATTGGTGCAAGGATCAATGTCCTGGACAATCATGAATATGCAAGGTAAAACCATTCGAAAATGGAAAGAAATGGGAAGTATGCTTGAACATGCAAGATCGGGATTGATGCAGATTGATGTGTCTTCAATCCCATCAGGAATGTATACGATCATGATGGTTCACGATAATGTCATGTTACGATCACAATGCACTATTACACATTAAGAAAAATCATGAACTATCTCATCATACTATTGTTTGCGTCGTGTATTTCAATTCAATTAGAAGCACAACAAACTGAATCAGTTAGTATTCATCTTGAAATGGGCATACCGCTTGATGATAATGCATCGAATGATTATTTGATCATCCGTCCTCAATATGCATTAAGCTATAATCAGCAATTGAATCTTGCTAATTGGGTTTCATGGAACTTGCATCGTGGATGGTATGGAGATGTTCCAAGGTATTCAGGGAATTTTATTCAGGATACAAGTTTACCAGCCGAGTTTTACAAAGTGAAGCACGGTGATTATACTGGTTCAGGATATGATAGAGGTCATATGGTTCGATCCGAAGAGAGGACTGCCACAGCTGAAGACAATAAGTCTACTTTCATGTTGACGAATATCATGCCTCAGACTCCAACACTCAATCAGCAGACATGGCTTTCGCTTGAGCTTGAATGTGAAAGAATGTGCAAGAATGAGAATAAAGAACTATTCGTGATAGCAGGTGGTGTATTTGGAGCAAATCCCAAGCGCTTAAATACTGTTGTGGCGGTACCAGATTCTTGTTGGAAAATCATCGTTATTCTCGATAGCGGGCAAAGACTCAAGGATATAACTTCTGCAACGCGTGTGATTGCAGTCATGATGAATAATGGCACCTATACTTCAGGAAAAACAGATTGGAAACTCTATACCACAACAGTGGATGCAATCGAAGAAAGAACGGGATATGATTTTTTAAGTGATATTCCTAAGCACATTCAAAATATCATTGAATCGAAAAACTATGTATCCGTCCTTGAGCAAGTTGAAAATGAATCATCAGTATTATTTCCTCATCCTGTGTATGATTATTTTACAATAAAATTTTCCGGAAAAAAGGAAGATCAATACACAATGCAAATCATGGATATACTAGGTACAGTCGTAGAGTCCAAACACATACAACCAATGAATGATGTAGACGGATCAATGATGCTAAAGCATGATGTCAAGCATTTGCCAAGGGGATCTTATTTCATTATGATACTGTCGGGATCTGAAAGAATTTCAATACCATTTCTCAAACTGGATCAATGAAGAAGTTCTTACTCATTCCACTTTTGTTGATTGGGTATCTTTCGCTAGGTGCGCAATCATCTAAGAATATTCATGCGCCTTGGGGATATCCGAAAGATGCATCTTCCAAGGATGATTATATTATCGAAAGAAAGCAATATGTGCTTAGTTATAATGCACAATTAAATGTCGCAAATTGGGTTGCCTGGCAATTGAATACCTCATGGTATGGTGATACGCCAAGGCGCTCAGGAAAATTCATCACTGATAAGTCTTTGCCTTCCACATTTTCGACAATCACACATGATGATTATACGAGATCAGGTTATGACAGAGGTCATATGGTGCGTTCGGAAGAGAGAACTGCGAATGAACAAGACAATGAGTCCACATTTTTGATGTCGAATATTTTGCCACAAACACCAACGCTCAATCAACAAACATGGCTTTCACTAGAATATGAATGTGAGCGATTATGTAAATCTGAAGGGAAAGAATTATATGTGATGGCAGGTGGAGTGTTTTCATCAAATCCGGTTAGACTCAATGGGAAAGTTGCCGTGCCGGATTC
>RGCF01000101.1 GCA_009919265.1 Bacteroidota bacterium
TATGTATCTGTGTGCGGCGATATGATACACAAAAACACTATTTCATTCAGGGTTCGCACAATAGTTAGAAACACATTTTTTTATCTCTATTATTCAGGGTTAGTATTATGAAAAGCATCGTTTTTTTGCTCGCTTTTGTTGGAATGTCAACATCATTGTTCGCTCAACATCAAGTATTGGGTCAGTCACCACGTAGTGCAAAGATCTACAATGTTGAAAAAGAACATATCGTCCTAGGTCAATCACCACGTAGCGCAAAGATCTACAATTCAGACTATGTGCCTGTTGCAAAGGTTGAAGAACCCAAAGAAGAAAAAACACATCAAGTTGTTTTAGGTCAATCACCAAGAAGTGCAAAGATCTATAATTCAGATTATGTGCCTGTTGCAAAGGTCGAAGAAGTCCAAGAAGAAAAAACACATCATGTTGTTCTAGGCCAATCACCAAGAAGTGCAAAGATCTACAATGTTACAAAAGAACACATTGTACTAGGTCAATCACCAAGAAGTGCAAAGATCTACAATACAAGAGGATTGCATGGCGTGATGGGAATTGTTTCCAAGCCAATAGCATCAATGAATACTTCAACAAACGAATAAACATGCGAGCAAAACAGGGTGGCTAATATTCAGGGGTAAGCCACCCGGCATGCTACATCAGGGGTGATTGTGATGGCATGTAGGGATTGATTGACATATATTGCTATGAAGATTCTATGTAAATTGTAATAGACAATTATTGAATCAGAAATGAAACATTATCTCATAGCACTGCTATTCCTTATCGGCATTGAAGTACATTCCCAGCAATCACTTATTGGATATGCACACAATTGGAATTCACAGGATGTAGCATGGATACATCCCCAAAATATTGATGCCCGTTATTCAGTACTTATTGTTGCATTTGCAATGCCAGCTTCGAATACAGACATGACAATGTCATTCACTCCGGAAAATATGTCCCAATCGGCGTTTAAACAAGCAATCGCACAATTGAAAAATCAGGGGAAAAAGGTATTGATCAGCATTGGTGGAGCCACTGCTTCACTTGATTTTCCGGATGACAATGCAAAAAGCACATTCGTGAATTCAATGAATGCAATAATGGATACCTATGAGTTCGATGGTATTGACATTGACATTGAACATGGGAATTGCATCTTGATAACAGGCGGCACAATTGCTAATCCAACAAATGCCTCACAGATCCGATTAATAGATGCAATCAAATCTATCATGAATCATCATAGATCTTCAAAAAACAGTAAGATGTATCTGACGATGGCACCCGAAACTGCTTATGTACAAGGTGGACAATCCGGTTTTGGTAGCATTTGGGGCGGATATCTTCCAATGATACATGCTCTAAGAGATTCCATTGATGTCTTACAAGTTCAATTATACAATTCGGGAACAATGTATGGCATCGATGGCAAGATCTATTCACAAGGCACTGCGGATTTCATCATAGCGATGACAGAAGCCGTAATTCAAGGATTCTCTACTGCTGGTGGGTTATTCAATGGATTGCCTGCTTCAAAAGTTGCAGTCGGACTACCTGCTTGCAACTCTGCCGCAGGTGGAGGTTATGTGGATACTGCTACCGTTACAAAAGCAATGAAATATATAATGGGCAAAGGGAGTAAACCCGGAACCTATTCCCTGTTTTCTTCTTCAGGATATCCTAGCCTAAAAGGCATGATGACATGGAGCATCAATTGGGATGCAAAGGAGCAATGTGATGGGGCATATTCATTTGCGACAATGTATCAGAAATTATTTATCAATTCACCTGAACCACCATCGCAAGTCACATTGATTGCTCCACAATTTGGACAAAAGATTTCTGAAGATACGGTCAAGTTTCGATGGAATAAACAGGCGAATGCAATGTATCATATTGAGATCATGCTTGGTGGTACTATTGTGAAAAGTGATTCTTCATTGACCGACACTATATATAACATTTCAAATCTTGCTTATTCACAATTACATACCTGGAAAGTACGGGCAAAAAATACGCAAGGATGGGGGCAGTGGAGTGGGCTATGGACATTTACATCTAGAGATTTACCAAAGCCAAAACAAATAATGCTTCTTTCCCCATTATCGAATAGCATTGTCAAAAAAGATAGCAATATTCTGTTCAAATGGAATAGCGCTACACCAAATGTCAATTCGTATATATTCACATTAAAGAAAGGCAATGCAATAGTTCACAGTAAGTCAGACATAAAAGATACCATCTACAATTATGCTCTGAATGACTTTGACGAAACATATACTTGGTCAATTCAAGCAGTGAATACATCAGGAATTGGTACTCCGAGCGAATTTCGCATCATCAAAACATTCCCAAAACCATTGGAACTTCCACATACTGTACCATTGATTGCACCATTGAAAGAAGAGATTAGAACAGATACGATCACATTTATATGGGCAAAAGGTAATCCCGAAATACAACGATATCACCTAAGAGTCTTTCTTGATGAATCGATTCTCATAGATGATTCCACCATTGTAGACACAATGTTTACACTCATCATGCCTGAGAAGAGCGGAAATGTACAATGGAGTGTTCGGGCATTCAATAGTTCAGGGTATGGATCTTGGAATATGTCAGATAGCATGAGATATAACAGATTGCCACCACTACCAAAAACTCCGGTATTTGTTAATACTCTTGACAGTTTGACCATTCCCACAGATACATTCAATCTTGCATGGACAACCATTCAACATGCTGAATCTTATGAATTGAGAGTATTACATACAGATAGCCAATTCAATCATGATACAATTGTACAAAGCTCAGGTTTAACATTGAGAAATTTGAAGAATAATCATCTGTATCAAGTACAAGTTCGAGCAGCAAATGAACGCGGATATTCTGAATGGAGTTTGCCTGTATATATAAGGGTAGTAATATCAATAAGTTCTATGGGTGAGAGGTTTAATGATAAAGATATCATAGTGAATAACAGTATCATTAAAGTCAATTCATTACATGCACTGCCTTCACAATTTCGGATTTTCTCGATTGATGGATCTTGCAAAGTATCTTCAACCATCACAGAGTTACCCTATTATTTTCCAATTCAAGAATTATCTCGCGGATTTTATTTCTATACATTGGGCACTTTGATGCAACCTTTTCTAATTTATTGATCGGGGATTTTTATAGAGATCGTACATCTTACCATTGTTGATAATTTCTCATTCATAATCAGGGGTAAGTCATGTTTATTCTTCTCTTCTTTACATGTTCATGCAATATTTTTTCAATGGATTCTCCCATTCCATTAGGTCAATCTCCACGTAGTGCTCATATCATCAAACAAACCTTAAAAACCACTGATTGGTGGATATCTGGAAGTATTCAGCCAGTAACTATGAGATATGGTGAAAACGAGTTACAGCATATTCCTCAAAGTGTAGATGGTCAATTGATTACATACTGTTCAATTACTTGGGGGAGTACATATCACATGCATAAGAATATCGACATAGTTGGTTCAATAGGCTTACAAGCACAAACTCAGAAAATTTATATACCCATTTTATATGAAGCTCATTGGCAGCCAATACAAACTACCATCAAGCCATACCTTTTTATCGGACTTGGAAGTATGATATGTCAAGAATTACTTTTCTTTGCTTCAAGAGGATTTGGAATAAAGGCGAAAGTAAGTGATCAAGTTTCAGTTGATCTTCAATATAGACAACATCGTGGCGATGTGTTCTTTTTTGAGCCGTATGTTCCAGTAAGAGAAGCATACTTTCAACATGGAATCCAAGCAAGTGTACTCATCCGTATGTAAGTATCAATTGGGAGAATAAGTCAACTCTAGAACAATAGCTTCTTTAGATGTACTATTGAACATTGGTAACTGATAGCCAGCAGATAGTATCAATTGTTCTGTCAAGAAATATGCAAGACCAGTTACACTTTCTCCTAAATCATGTTTCCCTGTTATAAGATCTGATTGAAAAACAAGTTTATCTTGCACTAAATGTTGTTCAAATCCAAATTGAAAACCTACATTTTTCAATAAGCCATTTGTAAAAAAACTTCTTTGTTCATCTCCAAAAAAACCATCACTCGTATAATAAATACCCGCAATGCATTTTGTTTTTGTTGATTCAGCATGATAAACAGAATTCACATAAAGATATGAAGAGGCTGTACCCAAGAGATTTAATCCAAGTTGCCCTCCTGTTGCAAGTGAAACATGCTCACTCAATTGAAATTTTTTTTGAACATTGAAGCAAAATAGCGGAGCGTATGGAACACTTGAATCATTTATAATAATACCCTTCCCTTCTTTTGCAATGCCTAGTACATTTATTCCTGCTTCCCACATAGAACCGAATCCATATGAAAATGTGGTGTTGAATTGTAGTCCGGAAGCTAGATCATTGCATTGCTGTTGAAAAAATAGTTTTCCTTCCGGAGTAATGTCAGAACTTGGAACATTAAAAAAATTCTGTTGGGAAAAACTGATTGTTATGCCTGAAAATCCTGCAATTAAAGCCATCAATACAAAACGTTTCATGTCAATAATGGTGGTGAAGTACTACAAACTGTTACAAAATTACCATTTAGATCGTTTTGAACATCAATGATGACAAAGACACCTAGGAACTCATGCAAAAGTGGCAATGTTATTCCCATCAAATCAGTAATTTTACATCCCCCTACTTCGAATATTCAATTTTTTCACTTTTTATAGATTCCCTCATGTCAGAACATACTGGTAATACCTGCCCTGTCACAGGTGCAACACATGGCCATGCAAGCAATGGCACCTCCAATAAAGATTGGTGGCCAAATCAACTTAATCTTGGCATTCTCAGACAAAATTCAGAACTCTCAAATCCACTTGGAGAGAACTTCAATTATGTTGAAGCTTTCAACAAACTTGATTATGATGCACTCAAAAAAGATCTCGCAGCTTTGATGACTGATTCACAAGATTGGTGGCCCGCAGATTTTGGTCATTATGGTGGATTTTTCGTTCGCATGACATGGCATGCAGCAGGTACATATCGCACAGGCGATGGTCGCGGAGGCGGAGGAACAGGTCAGCAACGCTTTGCTCCTCTGAATAGTTGGCCCGATAATACAAATCTTGATAAAGCACGCAGATTGCTCTGGCCAATCAAACAGAAATATGGTCAAAGTATTTCTTGGGCTGATCTATTCATTTTAGCCGGCAATGTTGCTCTCGAAACAATGGGATTCAACACATTTGGCTTTTCTGGTGGTCGTGCCGATGTGTGGGAACCGGAAGGCGATGTGTATTGGGGCAAAGAACGCAATTGGCTTGATGATAGACGCTATACGGGAGAACGCGATCTTGAAAATCCACTTGCAGCCGTGCAAATGGGTTTGATCTATGTGAATCCCGAAGGACCGAATGCAAATCCCGATCCAATTGCAGCAGCAAAAGACATACGCGAAACATTTGGTCGTATGGCAATGAATGATGAGGAAACTGTTGCCCTGATTGCCGGTGGACATACATTCGGTAAAACACATGGCGCGGGCCCAACATCACATGTTGGACCGGAGCCTGAAGCAGCTTCCATCGAAGAACAAGGTTTTGGTTGGACAAGTACCTATGGATCTGGAAAAGGTAGCGATACAATTACCAGCGGATTGGAAGTGACCTGGACAACCACTCCAACACAATGGAGCAATAATTACTTTGAAAATTTATTTAACTATGATTGGGAATTGACCAAAAGTCCTGCAGGTGCACATCAATGGGTGGCAAAAAATGCAGAAGCTACAATCCCCGATGCATTTGATGGGACAAAAAAGCATCTTCCTACAATGCTCACGACAGATTTATCACTTCGCTTTGATCCTGCTTATGAAAAAATCTCTCGTCGCTTTCTTGAGAATCCCGATCAGTTCGCAGATGCATTTGCACGCGCATGGTTTAAATTAACACATCGTGATCTTGGTCCAAAAACACGCTATGTTGGTCCCGAAGTACCAAGTGAAGATTTGATTTGGCAAGATCCAATTCCGGCATGCACTCATCCGGTGATAGATGCACAAGACATTGCTTCACTAAAGCAGACCATTCTTGCATCCGGCTTATCCATTTCCGAACTTGTTTCAACTGCATGGGCTTCTGCTTCAACATTCCGCGGATCAGACAAACGCGGGGGAGCAAATGGAGCACGCATCAGACTTACACCTCAACGCTATTGGAATGTGAATAATCCAACGCAATTGGCAAAAGTATTGGGTGTATATGAAACATTGCAACAAACATTTAATGCAAGCGGCAAACATGTATCTATCGCAGATTTGATTGTACTTGGTGGATGTGCCGCAATTGAACAAGCAGCAGCAAATGCAGGACAAAAAGTTATCGTTCCATTCACACCGGGAAGAATGGATGCATCACAAGAACAAACAGATGTAGAATCATTTGCAGTACTCGAGCCAATCGCAGATGCATTCAGAAATTATAAGAAAGCAAACTATGTGTATTCAACAGAAGAATTATTGCTCGATAAAGCACAATTGCTCAATCTTACTGCACCTGAAATGACTGTATTGCTTGGCGGAATGCGTGTATTGAATACAAATTATGATCAATCCAAATATGGAGTGTTCACAAATAAACAAGATGCATTGAGTAATGATTTCTTCGTGAATTTGCTCGATATGAATACCAAATGGGCTCCGATTGATGCACATAAAGAAGTATTCCAAGGCACAGATCGCAAAACAGGCGCTCAAGTATGGACAGCAACCAGAGCAGATTTGATCTTCGGTTCGAATTCTGAATTGCGCGCACTCGCAGAAGTATATGCAACAGCAGATGCAGGCGCACGATTCATCAATGACTTTATCGCCGCATGGAATAAAGTCATGAATGCTGATCGATTCGATCTTGCTTGATTTGTAAAAGCTGAATTGGGTGGTTGTGATTATTCATGACCACCCTTTTTTTTTGAACTACCATCATCAAGGAATTGGCCATTGCATGCTGATTGCGGCTTTACATAATCGTTCAAGGTGTAGAATGTCTTGAGACTCACAGCATGTATGCTGATCCCAATATCCAACCGAGATATTGGTGCATTGAAGATGCGGATACATTTGAAAGAAACTATATGAATCTGTTGCAGATCCTTTCTTATCACGCATCATGTCCAAATCATATTTCTTAAACTCAGCTTGCAATTTCAATGCAAATTCATCTGAACATGTTCGTTCATTTCTCTGATGAGTAATGATCGATTCCACTCCTTTTCTGTCAAATGAAATGACTGCCTTGACATCTTGCATGAGCTCATTCCACAATGAATCATGTGCTGCAAATTGAGACCCAAACATTCCTTGTTCTTCTGCCAGAAAAAATCCATATATACCCGGTATGCCTGCAGAAATCATTGACAACATCACAGTCATTCCGGCTTTATCATCAGCTCCAAGTATGGTAGTACCATCAGTTCTGATGATTGTTCCCTCATCTATCAAATGAATTTCAGTGCTCATACACTCACCTTCATCATCATCCAATGGATAGGTGTCCAAGTGGCAAGTAAAGAGATGTTGTGGATTTGAACCGATAATCACAAAGCGATTTCCATAATGATCTGCTTGAGCATGCGGAATACATTCATACATCAAATGTTCAAATCCATTGGGCGTGGTTCTTCTCACTAGTTTTTTGAATAATTCTCTTACCCCATCCCCTGCGCTATTTTCATCTACATGTTTCATAAGGCTGCCTTTAACGATTGCCAGCACAATCTATTGCAATCACTGAGTAGATTGATTTCTCGTATATTGTGCGGCACATGAATATCATACGCTATATTTCCCGATCTGTTTGGATTTTGTCATTGGTGAGTTTGTTTTCAGACATCACTTCTGAAATGCTCTATCCAATCATGCCTCTGTATTTGCAATCCATTGGATTTTCTGTTTTGTGGATTGGCGTTTTGGAAGGCATTGCTGAAGCAATTGCGGGCTTGAGTCAAGGTTTTTTTGGCAAAGCATCAGATCTGTCGGGATCACGCATGCCATTTGTGCGCTTGGGTTATGCATTGACGGGGATTTCTAAACCAATCATCGGCATCATCAAAGACCCAATGTTGATACTATTGGCAAGAGCTGGAGATCGATTTGGCAAAGGAATCAGAACGGGGGCGAGGGATGCAATTTTATCAGTTGAAACAAGCAATGCTCATAAAGGGAGAATCTTTGGATTTCATAGATCAATGAATACCACCGGTGCAGTCATTGGTCTTCTCATTGCGCTTACCTATATGTTTTATAATCCCGGAGATTATCAAACATTATTCATCATTTCGGCAATCCCCGCTCTCATTTCTGTTGCATTGACATTCTTTGTTTCAGATGATGAGATTCACATACATAAAAGCAAAAGTCAGCAGTCGGCATTTGCATTGCTTTCTTATTGGAAAGAAAGTTCAAAGGAGTATAAACAAGTCGTCATTGGTTTATTGCTGTTTACGCTATTCAATGCTTCAGACTTTTTCTTATTACTCAAAATGAAACAAGATGGTTTGGATGATGTCACGATTATTTCAATCTATATTTTCTATAATCTTGTGTATGCAGTCACTGCGCTTCCACTTGGCATCATTGCAGATCGGATCGGACTTAAGGCAATGCTTATCATTGGATTGATTGCCTATGCATCATTGTATATAGGAATGGCATTACTCGAGGGTCAGACACCATTTTATATTTGCTTTTTTGCTTATGGTATTTTCTCCGCAGCAACGGAAGGAATAAGCAAAGCATGGATTTCAAATGTGAGTCATGCACATGATTTGGGGACTGCATTTGGGACATTTCTTGGACTTCAAAGTATATTCTTGATGCTGGCAAGCATACTGGCAGGAGTGATTTGGTCTGTCATTGGCGCGGAAAACACATTTCTCATTGTGGGTTGCATAACCTTGGCTTTGATTGCATATTTTCTAACAGTAAAAAATCCCGGTCAAGCAGCACTTCCCTTTGACAATCCCGATCCCCTTGAAGACTGATTAGATTTTTCGAAGAATAAAAATCCCGCATCCATATGTGCAATTACAATTCGAGGAAATCATTGTATCATTTAGGGAAATGTCTTCATAAAATTCCCCTTCATCATCAACATAAGAAAATGAAGTGATTACATAGTCCTTGCTCAAGAGTTGCATCAAATAGTCAATCGAAAAAACGCGATGAGCATTGAATTCAATTCTTTGAGGTCCGATTGGAACAGAGAAGTAAAATGTCCCACCTTGTTTAAGCATTGCTGTGATATTCTGCAATGCTTTTGTATAACCCCAATAATCGATTGGATCGCCATAACGACCAAGTCCAAAATGTTCGATTGCATGCAAAGAAGAAATGGAATCAGTTGAATTAATCAAATCTTCCGGCAATTCCATGAGGTTTGCTTGACGGAATGTGATATTCTTGACATGACTTTCAATTGGTCTTATGTCAAGCAATTCAATTGTTCTGAATGAAGCAACATGCGCAATGAATCCATCTGTTCTTGAACCTATGTCGACATGCTTTTGAGGTGCGACTTCATGAATCTTTCGAGCGATAAACA
>RGCF01000102.1 GCA_009919265.1 Bacteroidota bacterium
CGGAAGCATGGAGATCTGGAGAATGGATGCCGACGGATCGAACAAACGGCAAATCACAAATGATAATTATTCAAATTGGTTTGCACATCCTTCGCCAGATAATAAGTGGATTGTATACATATCATATACTTCTGATGAAAAGCAAAGTCATTTATTCGGTAAGCAAGTTGTCCTAAGATTGATGAATCTTGAAACCAAAGCAATCAAAGACATCGTTAATCTTGTTGCCCAGCATTTTGGCAACTATCTTTGCTCTTGGAGAAGGCCATACAGTGTGATTATACAACTTTCGAAGCTCTTTAGGATCTAAAGATGTTTCCATGAGATGGGTGATGTCATAGGACCACTCGCCGTCGTAAATTTTATTGTATCATACCCCTTTTTAGAAAGCATGCAACAACGTCCTTTCAATGAACACCTCTTATGGAAGGGATCTATACAGCTTGCGAACTATCCACCTCCTGTGCAAAAGCCAGATATGATTCTTCCAAAGATCAATACATTGTTGGGGGGCACATATCCGGAAGATGTTTGGGAGCAAGCCACCCAGAACTATGCGAGATATAGTAGGGCGTATTGGGAACGAGTAAAAAGGGATCACGCAATCTATCGCGCAGAAAGAACAGGAGCTACTATATCAAGATCCAGATGGTTTTATTAAGTTGGGACATACTTCTCTTCCCCTGTGTATACGTGAATGACGGGTTCTATAGTGGATGCAATCGGTAAAGGTTTTTTACAGGCTGGATTCATATAACAAGATACGGTGCAAAAAGCACAGCCCATGGCAGCCCCTGTTCCTCCGCCAATCATGATACTCAAGCATGGATCTATAATATATGAACCACATACAAGGCCAAGAAACGACCCTATAAAACCACCGGCGAAAGGAATACCAACTCTATCTGGCATACGATACCTATTTGTTAGAACGAATACCAGCCTAAACTCCCTCGGCTATACATATATAGAGAATGTCCCAGCTTCAAATAGAAAGACGTGGATCTGTATCACTTTCTGAGGCAAACACGACGATTACACAGGCCGTAGCGAATGCGCAAACAACGGCTATTATAGATACGGCAAATCCTATTACGGAGCAACAGGAGCTACAGAATCTTCGCCAGATCATTGCGACATGGCGTGAAATTGAGACGGAGGTATCTGCGCTGAATGCGGAACTGCGTGAGAAACGGAAGCGGATGAAGGCGTTGGAGGAGATGGTGTTGCGTATTATGAAGAAATACAACATTGGTGCTCTTGATTTGAAGGGATCGGGAGGGCGTCTTCTGTATCGCCGTCAAACGACCAAAACGGCCTTGAATCCCAAGGTGCTCACAGGTCTTCTTGCGACACATTTGAAATCTGAGACAGCTGCGGCGGAGGCGATTAAGTTTATCGGGGATAATCGTGAGTCGCGTATTCGGGAGAGCCTTTTGTATGAAAAGAATTGATCAAAGTAGAATGTCCGGCATCTTATCTGCGGCCTCCAAGGCGACGATGGATGGATTTGTGGGAATGAGTTCTTCGGAGCGCAAGCGCGATGCGTATGTTGAGTTTCTAGCCAATATGTTGGCCTTTGTAATTGCTCTTGTATTGCTTTCTTTGATTGGTAAGTATATTTGGAACAATGTTATTGTAGATCTGTTTAGCTTTGCCAAGCCGGCGAAGAGTTTCTGGCAGATTATTGGATTGATGATTTTTGTGGCTCTTGTGCGGCCATAGTCGGTAAAAAACCCCCGCTCTGAAATTCGGTTGGAATCCACCCGGGCTTCAGGACGTTGCGGCGGCTTTCTTGGCCTCTTTTGCGGCTTTTCTTGCTGCTTTTGCGGCGGCGAGTTGTGCTTTTTCTTCATCGACGGAGGGGAGGCCTGCCGCAGCTCTACGTTTATTTTCCTCGGCCTTTTTGGCGCGGTGATAGGCCCAGAATTCGGGTGTTCCGTAGGATGGGATTGTGGAGGGATCTTGTTCGGCTTTCGCGCGGGCTTCTATGATGCGTTTTTCTTCTGCGTGATCCATGGCGGCCAGGACCTCTCCTATGCCGATTTCTTCGGGGGGCACTGGTTGGCCGATTGCTGCATACCATTCTCGTATTGCATCATCGACTTGTTCGGCGAGTGTAATAGGGATGGCGGTGGGAGTCCGATTCCGATTCTTTATATTGCACTTTCTTTTTGGAATTGTCACGGGAAATTGGGTCATTCCATCGAACGTTTCGGGATCGCAGCTGAGATAGATTTGCATGGCTAGTGTGTATACGGGGACTCCGCTGATTCAATTTTACTATTGGAAGAAGGCGTCATGATCTTTGAAGGGTATTTGGCCTTTGGGGTATCTTTCCAATAATTGGAGGCCTTCTACGAAGCGGATTTTGATTTCTGGAAAATGGACATTGCTAATGATGATGAAATGTAGGCCCTTGCTTTTCTCTTCGAATAGGGCCTTGTCGAATGTGCGACCTGTTCCTTTCATACTAGAGGGCATGAAGCCGCATCCACGTGGCGTAAAAGTCTTTGCGTCGTATTTTACATCGGGGTTTGTTGGATCTATGAAATCATGGTCTTCGCAGCCAGGAATACGCTGGAGGCCATAGTCTTTGGCGACTAGGCGCTCGGATGGAAAGGAGAATGCCCGACCATCTCTATACATATCTATCAGCTCATCTCTAGAAAGATTGCCAAAGGCGAAATGTTCCACGACTTTTGTATTGGTTGTATTGAATACGATGGGTATACGGGACATGGAGTAATTCCCATACATCCTATACAAAGCCGCAATTTTAGGACCGTTGTTACACATTGAGAATGTCATTTATCACTTCATTCACTTCACCTTTGGAAAGACTTCTCGGCCCCACGGTATTGCTTGGAAAGACATGCTGGTTGATATTCTCTACGATGTCCTGTAGGCGAGCTAGGTGGTTAGGATCCAGTTTGAGAAAGTAGTGATATTGGGGATTATAGACGCCTACCGTATCTCGCAGAACGCACTTTCCCGCGAGGCCTCCTACGCGTTTGAAGGCGATATGAAAGTCGTCGCTGGGTTTTACGTAGGAAAACCCGTGTTCTTTTACGGATGCGTGGACTTCTCTCGCCGTATCGCGTTTTTCCCAAATCTGGAAGACGCATGGGACGTCGTATGCCTCGCCATTCACCTCGAATGCGTTCTGTTCTAGCTCTTCGGTGTGAAGACAATGGAATACCAGAGGGAATGCGCGAGACATGCTGGGTTTAACAAAGGAGCGCGGCAGAATAAAGGCGATGATGTCGGCAAACTGCGCGGCGTGTTTTATGAATGCTTTTGCGGTAGATGATTGACGGCCGAATGGGGGATTACCGAAGAAGATGCGTCTCTTCTCTGTGACAGGTGTCCATGTGAGAAAGTCGCCCTTTTGAATACCGTCTGATTTCGGATCCAAGTCTATACCAATCTTATCAGTGGCCGCGGGAATACATTGTAAGAAGGCGCCATTTCCTGCGGAAGGTTCTATCCACTGATAGGAGCTTGTGGCAGGACACAGGGTCTGTATACGATCCACACACTTTTTTGCAATGGCCACTTTCGTATAGTATTGGTCTTTGGTGTTTTTGCGAAATTTACCAGTATCCTGTTCCATAGAAGTGATATTGTCTATAGAGCAGAATCAATTTTATGTAACGTGAATGTATCATTCCATAGTAAGCGGTACAGATGGTATCGTACCCCCTCCGAGCTAATAGTAGCCCTTATACTCTCTGAGATTTCCCACGGTGGTTGTTTCATAGCCGCCTACCATGCGAGGTTGTGGTTGACCTGCAATGAAGCCGACATCTGAATTACAGCACTTGCCGAGGGCAATCTCGCCAATATCTGCCATGGCATCTCCAAAGAGCTGGAGGGCCTCGTGTTCTTCTAGTTCGCTGAGTTTTTCTGACGTACATAGGCGTTTTAAGAGGAATGTCCCGCGAGTTCCCCACTTATCTAGGCTCAGAGTCAGATCGCGTTGAGGAATAGTCTTTGCAAAGCACCGGGCAGTTGTTTCTGCCACCGGTTCTAGATCATGTGCGGTGGAAAAGGGTTGATAGCGTGTTGCCTCTACGACGCTGGCTGTGCTTAAGAGGTCTCGTTTGAAGCATGCTATTTTACTTAGAATCAGTTGCATTTCACGTAGATCGTCGGGTCCTTCTTCGGTCGTAGAGGAGCGTTTGGTTAATAGTTCATAGAGGGCCGCCGCGTCTTTGGACGTGTGCATACAGTCTGGCATGCCGGCACCGACAGCTGGACCGGCGAATCCTTCTTTAGAGGCCATATGTACTTCCTCCTTTTTTTGTATATCCGCGATAAGTTTATTCATCAGTCCAAAGGATTCCGTCGTATTTCTACAATTTTTAAAGACATATACAGCCACAAACGCCACAAAGGCTGCGCAAAAAAGAGCTATGAGTGCCATGGCGAAATATCTGCTAGCTGCTGTTGTAGAATCCATCTACATTTACGTGTTAAGATCTGCGGGCTTCATGGCAATCTCTAGAACTTCTTTGCACAGCCCCCCTTTACTCTCTGCCTTTTCGAACATGAAGTGATCAATGTTCAGATTCTCGTCGTCTTCGGCTTTGAGATGAAGATGATATACGATAACTTGCTTCTTCTGTCCAATCCGGACAGCACGCCCCACCGCCTGATCCATGAGAGCTTTCGTCCACCAGGGGCCGCTGAAGATGATTCTGTCAAAGTGTTGTAGATTCAGACCGGTTCCACCAGACTGAAGCTGCACTAAGAGTATCTCCTGCTTACCTTTCATGAGAGGCATGAAGCTGCGCTCAATCACTTCTTCTTTTTGATGGGACGTGAGACCGCCGTGATATTGTTGGACGAGTTCCACGTCGTTTTCCTCACGAAGCATCTCTTCTAGCATATTCATCTCGTGCCTGAAATGGCAGAAGATGATCCACTTATGAGAAGCGCCTTCCATCACTGTCTGGCGGATGGCTTCGAATTTGCTGCTAGTTCCCAGCCAGTCGGGCATATCCCAAGACTTCCCCAGTTGTCTTTTACGGGCTTCATTGTAAATTTGGGGATGGAGACTTACTTGGCGAAGGCGCATGATGAGTTTGAGACGCTCAAGAGTAGACCCTCTTCCCTGTAAGCGGTTAAGTCGCTTGGCGATGATATCCGTTTTATCTTTATAGAATTTATCTTCCGCCTCTGTGAGAAAGTCAATTTGCTTTGTGACATGGATGGGCGCCAAAGGCGCGTCTGAAAGAGTTGCGCGCAATTGGTCCATGGTGCGCACCATCACGAATTTCTTGATCATGGGCTCCATGCCTTTGAGAGAGCTAGGAATCTTCTCAACGCCGAGGATCTTGAAGAGGTTTATGAGATCTCGTAGGCGATTCACGACAGGAGTGCCCGTAAGAAGCCACTTGTTGGTGGCTTTCATCTTGAGAGCCAGTTCTGTGCCGGAATTCCCATTAGCAATACGGTGGGCTTCGTCATAGATCAGGCGATCCCATGTCTGTTCCAGGAGACGGGGTTTTCGCAGGGCTGCTTCATATCCTATACAGTAGAGGGAGGGACCCGTGGTTACGGATCCTTCTGGTTCCCATGTCCCCCACGGACTTGAAGAAGGAATCATGATCGTAATTCCCGATTTCTTCGCGACTTTCTTCCATTGTTGAAGAACGGCCACGGGGGCAATGAGAAGATTCGTCTTACCACCACCGAATGCTATGAGAGAAATCATCTGGATGGTTTTACCAAGCCCCATTTCATCACAGAGAATACCTCCTTTCACACCTGGCCTCTTTTCGCGCTTCATCAACCAGCTTATACCGACATGTTGGTGGGGTAGATACGAGAATCCGGGCCAAAGCGGCAGAATAGGAACACATTTCTTACAGCAACAGAAGACCGCGGCATCGTCTTCCTCAAAATTACAGGTATCTTGCGGCATGGTGTAAAAAACAACCGGCGCAACGTCGGGTTCAATTTTTTATGTCTTTAATATGGTGGCCCAGTCTGGATAGAAGTCCACTGGTTCTGGTTGACCGGCGCCCATGGAATCTGGGAATGTTGCCCACGCCGCACCGTTCTCATGTGCAAACCATGCGCCCCACCAGCTAAATGTAGAATTTGCGCAGATAGTTCCGCCGAGACAGAGAGACATTTCATACAGCGACTCTACATCGGAATGGCTTACGGCCAACGTAAATTGCAAGTTTTTCTGGGCGACAGCGCTCTTGAACAAGTCGCGACATATATCGGGCTCATCGCTGAATAGGTGTAGTCTGGAATTCCTGGGTATGCGTTCGAGAGCCATGGAATAGTATTTGGATAAATCTACCTGATGGTGTTTCAAGTATTTATAGTCTCCCAGTCTAACATGGATCGCATATGTCGTGGTGCGGGTATTCATGGTATGTAAAGAAGCGAGCTTCTCTATTCTTCTTCTTATTTCGGGGCCCAAGGCGGAATCCCAATCAGGTCGTAACAGCCCAGGAAAGTAATTAGGACTTTGACGGAATCCATGGATGAGAGCATTCGCGCTGGGAGGGGGGTCGAGAGGAATATATTCGTAAAATCTGCGACCAGGTTCATTGTATTCTACAAGCTCTGTAACGGGTTCTTCCACAATCCTCACTCTAGGAAACATTCGAAAGATGGAAGACATGGGGCCATGTGGAGATGTATCGCACATCGGCATATAGAATACCAATTCACGTTTCCAGTGCTCGGCCGCCCCTGCTGCCGCGGCGTATTGGAATAAGCGGTTACCCAGACCAGATGTTAAGTGCGGAGCTACCCACATTCTCTACGCATTCATATATACCCGCTTTAGCCGGCTACCGTATAAAATTGACTATGCGAAGCAGCGGCGCGCATGTGTACACCATGTGCGCGCAACCTAATTTTCCCAAATGTTTCAGATGCTACAAACCCAACAACCATAAAGTGTATGGAGTGATTTGTATAACGCCATACAACAAACTGCTGTTAGTGAAGGGCGCCAAGACGGGAAAGTGGTCATTTCCAAAAGGACACAAAGAGGGGTCAGAGACATATCTTGCATGTGCTTTACGCGAGACCATAGAAGAGACGGGCGTTGATTTGAAGGATATACTACCCGTGGCATATCATCGTTTATCAGTGGGAGAATACTTCTTCTTTGAGATACAGGAGGAGCTACCCTTGGCAATACAAGACGACACGGAGATTCTTGAGGCAAAGTGGGTCTCCTTACATGATCTGAACAATATGAATTGTAATGTAGATGTGAATAACTTTCTGGACAGAGTGAATAGGCGATTACGGGGATGAAGGGCGCAGGCTGGCAATTTTTTACGTGATTGCGTTTATTCGTCTGAGAATGCGCAGATGTTCGACCCATACAAAGTGCATGGGTATATTAATTACGAAGGAGTGTATGACATCGTCCAGATACATGATTCTATATAGAAAGTATAGAGATGCGACAAGAAAGAAGGGGGCGTAGCTATGATAGAAATGGCTTCTATATCTGCGTAGATTATTGATCTGAAAGTTCAATAGAAAGAAGATACATTGAATAACAAGTAGCATGCTGGTTGTACATTTCATCTGAAGAATGATATCTATGTTATTGCGGTAGTATATGATACACGTAACGTAATGACTTGTGAATCCAACAATGACAATATTATCTAGAAACAGCGTACTATATGTTTTGTCGGGTATGTGTTCTGGACCGCGGAGGGGGTCGATAGTGTATTGTTCATTACAGACGGGACATATCTGAGCATTTTCATCTGGATCTATGAGAGCCCATTTTCGTAGGCAACTTTCATGGACGTATTCAGATGTGCCACGACATGCGCACGGACGAATAAAGCTATCGTATTCTTTTAGAAGACTGTCTAGACAGAATCGGCATTGCCTCTCCATTATTAGGGTGTTAGATCATATTGTGGGTGGTGAAAAGCGCAGTCTGACTCTTCAGGTATACTGATAGACAGCATAGGAGGCTGATCGCCGGCTTCACGGGCGGCGTGCGCCTGCGCCCTTGTGACTATTTCCTCAGGGTCTGACAGATGTTTATAGAGTTTCCAGAGCTTGGCAGCTTCGGTGATTATATGTTTCGGTTGGCGCCCTGGATATAGCCGGCGAAGATGGGGGGATATAGTGGATACGAATTGAAGATAGCGATTGCCAGTTCTAGTAGAGGTGGTCTCTATATCTGGCACGGCCTCTGGGTAGTCCGTGTGATTTGATATCTCGGGGGTTATATAGTTCTGTAGAGTCTGAACACAGCCCTGGAGAATTTGAATCTGTAATGGCCGATGCCCTACTTTCTGGGCCAGTTCTATAGCCTTTATAACGTCTGACAATACCTCCATCTGATGTATATATATGCGCAAAGGGGTCCAATTTTACTTACAAAAAAAAGTGAAAAAGGGTGAGAAGTGGTTTTTATTATCCAGGGCGCTACATAGAGCCACTCCCTGGTCTTTTAGTCGCGTGTAGTCAGACTCTCAAAGTCTGCAGGCTCATCTGCCTCTTCAATCTCTTTACCGTTCCAGTGGCCAACCCACTCGTTCTCCATGGAGACAACGTCGCCGCGCTCGTTCTTGTAGTAGAGGACACCCTCGTATTCCCACTCATCCAGAAAGAGATCTATCACTTTCTTGGGTTTGGGGACAATCTTAGCTTTCTTGACGGGCTCAGATGGCTTGACGGGCTCAGATGGCTTAGCCTCTGGCTCTGACTCTGGCACTGGCTCAAAGCTATCTGCGGGAGCTTCTAGCTTCTTAGCCTTGTTTGCTTCGCGAGTGGCCTTAGCCTTGGCCTTGGTCTCCTCACTCTGAGGCTTTCGCTTGCCAGCGCTAGGCTCGTCTGCCACGGGCTCGGCCTTCTCAGCAGAGCCTGTAGAAGAACCAGATCCAGAGCGCTTCTCAGCGAGCTTTAGACGGTAGGCCTTGGCCTTCTCTGCAGAAGCAGGGTCTGCCTGCGCCTTCAAGAAAGAGGCGCGCTTCATACCACCCAGAGCACGAGATACAGGCTTACCATCGTGCTCTCCGCCATTGAAGACGTGAACGCCGGCCTCTACGCGCGAGGCGGACCAGACCTTGCCATCTGCGTCTGTCCACTCTGTCCAGCCATTGGCATTCATGTCAGTCAGAGTCTCGCTTATGAGAAGATCCCAGGCAGAGGGCTTCTTCTCACTAGGCTCAGAGCTCTTGACCTTCTTGGCAGCCTTGTTCTTGGCGGGGGGAATGATCTCTGCCAGACCCAGAGTCTTGCGAATCTCGGCACAGGCGTTCTCCAGAGCAGACAGCTGGGCAATAATACTCTCGTTAACAGACATTTAGTATGTAAAAGGCTGTAAGAATATAGAGAGAAATGGGGTGAGAATGGTATAGCCAACTTCGTCGTTCAATTTTTTTTCAAAATTGAACAAAAGAGTATAATTCAGAGGCCCCAGAGCGCTCTGGAGTCCTCTTTTATAGAGGGGGTATCAATTTCAGGATAAAATTGAACGTGGGATTCTAGTTCCAGAGCACTACCCCTCTCTTGCTATATACATACATATACTTAGTAAGATGCCAAAAACCGTTATCACCAAAAAGAACAGAAAGTCCCCCTCTG
>RGCF01000103.1 GCA_009919265.1 Bacteroidota bacterium
CAAATAGATAGAGTTATGAGAGTTAGAAAATATGGCTCAATGTTATTTTTCATAGAACCATCCACATTTAATAGTATCATACAATCATATCCTGCTACTGATCCGAGCAAAGCTGATTGCGACGCAGCCTTATTGAATCATTACAATAATTATGGTAATGCGGAACAGAGAGATCCCTGCTGCGAAATAACAAAGGCACAATGTGACACAGCCTTGTTGAATCATTATAATCAGTATGGTAAAACAGAAGGAAGAAAACCTTGTTGTCCACTTGTGAATATGGGTCGAGGTGGATATCCCAAGCAAAATGGAACATGCGGAACTTCTTCGACGGGTGCCATAGTATCTAACTGGTCAAAAGATGGTAAACATCCGGCAATTTGCTACGGGATTCGGCCCCAGCAAAACACACCTGATATACTTCCTTTTAGTGATAAATGGGCAGGAACAAATACATGCCCACCTCTATATGCACTCAATTATCCAAACGCATCGTGTAAATCAGGATGCCCTACAGGATCTAGCTCAACAAATACGCAGTGTGTATATCCTATAGAAGATAAAGAGACTAAACAACCTGTCGCTACAAACTTTACATGTCCCGCGGGATTTGATGCCCCTAATTATACAACGTGTGACCCTGGAACCACATGTAATATGAGTCAGCAATGCTATGAATCATGTCCATCAGGATATACACGAAATGGGACGACATGCCAGGGAACTAGTAAAGCGACAGGTGTGAAAGCGAAAACTCAGATACAAGCCACTATTAGTAGTCTCTCCTATTCATGTGCGGTTACACCAGTGATTGGCAGTTCACCACCTGCCTTTACAATTCCTCGAGGAAATTTCTCACCTATAGATCTGCTCTCAGGAAGAATATGTTCTGAAACATGCCCAGCAGGATATACAGATACAGGGAGCTTTTGTCAACCCCCCACAGGCAGTGTGGGGAATGGTAAAATGTTAAATCCTGCGCGAGAAATACCCAACTATTCTTGCCCGGCAGGATATACTTTATCGGGAAATATGTGCACAAATACAATATGTGATATAAATTATACAGAAACACCGGATGGACTCTGTGCGCCAAATATAGCAACACGAAGAACGACAGTTGCGACATATACACCACGCTGTCCCGCTGGATACACCGAATATAGTGGTATGTGCTATAAAGATTGTGGGGCCGGATATAATTCAATTCAATTAACAAAGTGCCAAATAATACCAAACACAAAAAAGGTAGGAGAAATAACAATCACTCCATCCCCAATAAAACTCTGTAATGACGATGAAGAAATACAGGATACACGTTTCGGCCCATCATGTGTGAAAAAATGTGACCTATCATCTACAACCCAAGAAACAACTACATGTACACCACTCAGTATAATTCCCCCTATTGCGTATGAGACCGAGTTGTGTAATAAAAATGAAACACTGAAAGGGGGTGTATGTGTAACAACATGTCCCGATGGAAAGTTTCCAGATGGAGAGCTCTGTATAGGCGATCCAAAAATAGTAGAGGTACCCTCCACTATAAAATGCATGAGTTCCTCGTTCGGTTCTGTCAAGAAATGGCTATGCCCAACACAAGCAGATGCGGACATACTTCTAAAAAATCCATCACCCATAACCTCATATGTGAATGCAAAAGACCAAATATGCGTTACAGATGATCCTACAACTCTTATGTATTTTTGCCAAACAGCAGAAGAAGCTAGAAATAATACAGGATATGATGATGATATTAGGAATAATTATTATTCCACCTGCGATCAGCTCATGAAAAATCTAATAGATATAAAAAATAGCATAGAAACTATAAAAACCCTACAGGATAATCTTTCACAGGGAACTCTTCAACTGTCGGGCGCAAATATAACGTTGACAACAATTTATAAGAAACTAAAATGCGATACAACACCTTTGGATCAAAATGTAACTATTTGCCAAATACTAAAAAGAGGATCAGATGCAATCGATTTGAATTCTACAGATGTGAATAAAACATTCAATTCTATTATGATTAACATACAAACAGCATTCAGTGCACAAAAGAGCGTATTGACGAATGTAATTGCATTTAATTGTAAGTAACCTTCCCGGTGAAAGCGTTTTATTTCTATTCTTTGAATATCTGTGTATAGTAAATGCAATCTATTTTCTCGACGCTAACATCCAACATTTTAAATATTATAATTGGATTGTTAGTTCTCATATTGATTCTATACGGTTTCAAACGCATATTTTATAAAAAGGCGGAAGGATTTCAAGATGATGCTACAAATGCTGTTTCAACGGGAGAACACCCTGTTAAGCTAGGGAAAGAACATTGTCGTATGTTATATACACAGCTGAACCAATATAAACAAGTAAGAAAAGAGCACCCCGATACTTTAATTGTAAATTTAGACGAAACTATTACGCAATTGACTGAATATTATAATAAGTATTCATGTAACGAGCATACATATTAAGTTCGGTTAATTTATAAAAGCTTTCACCGACCTATAAATAGGATGTCGCTCTTCGTAGCTATTTTTGATTTGATATTTCAATATAAAATCAGAATTACTATTCTAATTATTCTTATAAGTATCATGTTTGTCTTACATACATGGCCAAATGTTATAGAAGGATTTTCAGAAAATACGGATATATTATATCTCAAGAATGCCTTTTTTGCATGTCCCGTCATAAAACGTAATATAGATGTGAATGAGAGTTTGATAGAGGGCTTTACGCAAAACGGTGCTGTAGAAAGTTTACAAAATACAACAGATATAATATCAATATTTAAAGATAAATATAAAGAATTATCATGTGATACGATTGTATTTAAAGACATTCAGATCAATAAGGATATTCCGACATCGTAGTGCCTCACCAAACATATTCGTTAACTTTGATACTTTGCGGTATGCGCATAAAGTGACATATTATTTTACAGATTGAAACTAGAGAGGGCGAATGATAAGCTCTATACATCCTCTATTTCCAATCTTAACATTGATAGTTACAGCGTGTTTATTCATCCGATATGGTGTGTGGGAACAAATATTCGGAAAGAAAAACGTTGCGAAAGAACCAAGGAAAACAACGCCGGCATCTACATCTGGAACAGTGAAGGAGGATTTCATAGATATTGGAGGATTTTTCCAACAAACGGGTCAGGCATTGATGAATGAACTAACAAATAGGGCCGGTCTTTCAAACGCATATGAATCCAGTGGAACGTCAGGACCACAAACTGCTACTCTAGTAAATCGTATATATCCTCTTTGGAGTGGCCCAAGTATTAAATTCACAGAAACTGCAAATGATGCGTATTATTTAGAATACAGGGATACACATCTTTTACCTACTCCTGAAATGATAGCTCAAGTAAAGGCATTACCCCTTGAGAAAAAAGTAGTTCCAGATTTTGGAGAGGAATTAAGTAATTTTGATGCAGATATACAAGTTATACCCTGGGATGCCGACAATAAATCATATACACAGAGTGATATTATTTGGGGATATGTGAGTCCAGAAGCATCCAAGAGTATATTTATGAAAGTATATCATCGTACATTATTATCAGATCCAAATAATATAGAAACGAATTCTCAGAATACAAATGATTATAATTTAACGTATAAATCGGCAGTTCTTGTTGTATCAACGGATGATCCAGTAGAGGGGGCAATGTATCAAGTGATTGATGCTCAGACAGCAGCTTCAACAAAAGCTGTGAATACAACTCTTCTAAATATTACATATGATAAATTATTTCCTGGAAGGTCGGCAAGAGCTATGGATATACAATTAAATACGCTAAGAGCAGAAAAGATAGCTAAGAATATAGCATTAGATGCCGATGAAAAAATCGTTCCAAAATTTATTACAAAGTGTTTCACAGCAATGGGGGCCGCACTTGGAGCGCAAATCGCAGCTACTGGGGCTGCTGTTGCATCGCTTGGAGCTTTAATTCCATTTGCAGCAATAATCGATGCGGTGTGTGTCGTGATTCAATGGGTGACATTTATTAGTTCTATGATGTGTTTAGCATTAGGTATTATCCTTCCTACAATATACGCGAAAGCGTTTGCGAATGGTTCTAGTTGCCCACAAGGGAAACCATTGGACTTGCTTATAGAAGATGAAACGGCATATTTCTTTTTTACTACGTTTGTTCCATTAGGAGATCTAGTAGATGCAATGGGTCCTTATTGTTGTGTATTAGATGACGGATCTATTACGATGAAATCGCCTTTTACTATGCCACCCTATTTGTATGATACATCTTTATCCCTTACGAAACATATATTTGCTCCTGGTACTGGCCCAGCTCCACAATTTACATCATTTTTAACCACTGAGCAAAGTATCGATAAAACACAATGGAAAGAAACTGCTGGAATTTGGAGAAAAAATTGCGATCCTGGAATGTGGACATCGTCAGATGTGGATGCTCTATGCAATCAGGCATTTTATTGTCCAATTCCAAATCCAAAGAAAACTAAGATCCCATATACAAGTCCAAAAGGATCGGAAATCCCAAAGACAAAGGCAAAAGGAACGTATCTTACAACGTATCCTAAACAAGGGGGGTACACTGGAAGCTGTAAACCAAACGATGTTGATTGGGTAGTGATTCCACTATGTACTACACAATCATGTCAACCAGGTTATAATTTTGTAGCTGGAGTGTGTTGGAAAACATGTGCAGAGGGTGAAATTGATGTTGGAGCACTATGTAGAGAAGGCTGTAAACCGAATCAAACAGAAACTGCTGGAATATGCTGGCAAAAGTGCGCAGATAATCAATGGGATGTTGGGGCATTATGTAGAGATAAATGCACTGGAGATACACCTAATGAAGTAGCTGGAATATGTTGGAGTGAATGTAACGCAAACCAAGTAGATCTTGGAGCATTATGTCGTGATACATGTAGAGCAGGATTTACTGACGCGGGGTGTTGTTGGGGAGATAGACAAACATATGCGCGGGAAATGAAAATACCAACTGCAACCCGTATAAATAATCCAGGGTATTTACCTCCTAAAAATATAACAAAATATATTAGTCATTATAATATGACATATTGTGATTTTGCCAGCAACGAAATGCTGGATCGTATGGGACAATTCTATTACAAATATTCCGTTATGAATCCAGTGAAATTAGAAGACGGTAGAATTAGTTATGAATATATTTTCATGTTTTTTGGAGTCATTTCATCTTCTGAATTATCATGTGACGTCGCCTGTTCTATTAAAACAGTTACGTATAACCCTATAACCGGTGGGGAATATGAAGAATCATTTGGAACCAGCTATCCTGAAGAGCCAGGAAATACCACAAGTTATAGGAGATTTTACTTTATAAAATTAGCAACGGATCCCATAGGAGTATACACGGTCACGGGGTGTACCCATGTAGATTATACCGCGCCAGATGCGCATGTATATTCGGGAGAATATGGCGTTGACCCCCCTATTTCTGTCCCAAAAATCTGGGAAGTAATTGATAAAACAGTTAAACCGGGTCAAAGTTTTGATGAGAACGCATTTGGTAGCGCAGTAGCAAGCACTGCAACACAAGTTATTATATCACAAGGAGGTGCACTTGCTGGGAAACGAGCAGGAGGTATTGCTGGTTTGGCACTTGATGTCGCTGGTGACATTCTTGGGGGGTTGGCTGGATCAGCTGTTTCAACCGCTATGGCAAGGGCATCAAGATATGCCGTCGGATACGCAGAGTCTTTAGAAAATAAAGTAGTTGGTAATGAAACGAGCGGTTTTTTCGTTTCTACAAATAATAACAACTATCAAATTAATCATGGGCCAATATATGAAATAAGAGCACGTGACAAAAACGGCTATGTCCCAGACATACAATTTTGTGATACAATACAAATTTCCGAACTAACGTGCTCGCATGAATTTATAGTGCGTGATACAATTGATGCATATCATACGTTAAACCCCTTGAAACGCGTGAAGACACTCTATGAAGTTGAACCACGTGGCAAAGATGGCTGTTATTTTAAGTGGAGCACCGCATCCTATGATCCGAATACAAATATAGAAGGAAATGTAACAAATACGGAAGAAGTCGTTCATACATTTTCGATTAAAGATAAGAGTACATGTGTGTTCAAACCGAATTTTACATTTACAGATACAAAGAATTATCCTATTCGAACATATAAAGATCCCTACACAGGTGAATACAGATTTCCCACGAAACGAGTATCGTTTAATCCCACATATAGTGGAAGATATATACGTATTCGCCCTTCTCTTACAGCAACAGATGGGTATTTACAAATTTCACAAATAGTTGTCTATGACAATATGGGCACGAATATTTCGGTAGGAAAACCGGCATATTGTACAAGTCTATATTCTGGCCTGGATGGTATGGCGGCTCCCACAGGCAAAATAACAGATGGGCGCCTCTCTGTTGCCACAGGTCTTATAAATACGTTCCAAAGTAGCGGTGACAGATCCGAATATGTAGATATAGATTTAGGGCAAAATTACTACATAAATAAAATAGAATATTATGGCAGAAGAGATTGTTCCAATACATCTCGTAATAAGGGGGTTCGCATTCAACTATTATATTCGAATGAGGTCACGGCGAAGCCTGTGATAGAGCTTCTCACAACGACTAGCGAACCCATTCAAGTAATTGATTTTACTACAAAATCCCTTGAACCGAAAACTCCAGTTACTCCTTTTAATATTCCTAGATCAATTCCTGTGAATGTCAATTTAGCCGCCGATTGCGGTGCTCAATGCCGTGATAAATATGTGATTGATACACTTATCGCAGGTTATAATTCAGATCCTGCGTATGCATCTAATCAAATTATAAAAGTGTTACGAGCTGCCACTCCAATGAATGGACGATGTGATTATGAAGTGGAAATAATACGTAAGAATTTAAATATAAAAACAGTAGGTAAAGAAGTTATTAGCTTCAAGACTATTTTGGACACTGTCACCCCCAATACTGGGGCGGTTACAGCACGCTATATACGTGTACGGCCTCCAACAGTTAACTCGAGTGCTGCGAATCCATATCTTTATATATCGCAGATTGTAGCCCTCGATACTACAGGCAAAAATGTGGCACTTGGTAAAAAAGTTTTCTCTACGTCTACATTTATGGATATATCAAATAATCTTCGTTCATCAGAACCATTTATTATTACCGATGGAATAGTCACACCAAGATCCATGCCAGATGTATGGAAAAGTGGCTACGTGAAAGGGACACTTACAACCGAAATGCTAGAAGCATACAGAAATGAGGAATATGTAGATATAGATTTGGGTATGAGCTACCCCATTCAATCTGTAACATATTATGGAGGGTCGGATAGTGCAAATAACACGGTTCGTATAGAACTTTTAGCCACCGGAGAAACAAAAGCAAGACCGATTATTCAAAGTATTTTACAAACGAATGAGCGAAAACAAACCATATTATTCAATAAATGCACATTCAAGTATGACGGTATAATAACTGGAGCTGGTTCATTTATTCAAGAGAATACTCCATACCTTGAGTCCGTAGATACGTCAGGAGGAGTTCTAACATTCCAAACAATTGGAAAAAATATTATGAATATGATTAGTTCAATTATAAATCCCATAATATCCGCAGATCCCTCAGGAACCCTGAAATCAAATGTGACTGCCGCCCAAAAGACTGCTGCGGATACAATGAATACTATTGCCGCGATACAGAAGTTAAATGGGTGTCCAGATGTAAAATGTAATAATCCAGATGTGTTAAATGCCATAATGAATATGTATAATCTTAGCAATATAACAGTCACGGATGGCATAGTTGAAACACATAAAATGAAAAAAATTATCAAATCGGGTATTTCATCTGGAAATTCATGTGATGTGCTATTCACTGATTTATATGAAGAGTATGATGATTATTTATATAAGCCCACAGATACATCAACTAAACTCGTCGCGAAGAGATTTACAATGACAGATACAGGGAAATGTGTCATACAAGTGGCACCAGGATACAATTCTATTCATGATATCAGCTCAAATGCCGTGGGTATTTTAACGCCTACGTCTAGTCTTCCAAACATATTTAACGGAAATGTGTGTCAGGTCGATTGTCGCGAGAAGAGTGTCTTGAACAGTGTGAAAAATATGCTAGCGACACAGCTCCAAACAACATCCGTTATACCCACGTTCAAAAGCGTCTTACAGAGCTTTCCGAGCGCACCCAATAAATGCGAATACATGATGAAGAAAGATGTTACGAAAAAATCTCCAACGCGTGGGACATTTAGCACGAATACGGATCTCGAAACATATATAGAAGCGTCTTTTCAAATGAATCCTACCACGTGCGCGTTCACATTACAAACGGTTCAGGAATACGATCCCGATCTTATAACAACCAAGCTAAATACAAGCACGAATGTGTTGGAATCGTTTATGAATGGGATACTCGTGAATCTACCATGGTTATATATGTACGACAATACCAATCCTAGCAACCGAGTGAATGAAACAGTGCAAAATTTATAGGATTACTATAGGGGTTGATGAAAGATATTCTATGGATCTGTGGTATTCTAGCTATTACAGTTGGTATATGGTATATATATAGCTATCGCGAAGGGTTTCAAGTAAATACCCCTTCCATAGATGTAATTAAAAAAAATTTTTGGGATATTGTAAGTAAAAAAGATACACCTAGTGTGGCATTAAACATCAGGAAAGTGCGCGATCCAGCTCCGAACGATACAATGCCGGTGAAATTTCCCACATATCTTTCCATCTATGCCATGGCAAAATATAACAACGATACTGTTTTCGCACGAAAAGCACTCTTTGATGATTATAACCTCCTACAGACAGAACTTTCCACAAATGTATATGACCAAGATACTGTGAATAATTGGAAAACAAAAACAAAGGAAATGACATGTAAAGAAATTGATACAGTTTCCAAGAACCTCGCCTCATTTATACAAAATACAAAACAATCCGTTTCAGACATCAGCGGCACACTGCATAAAGGAGTTAATATTCATGATGAAAATATGATGTTTCAAAATAAATTTGTAACAAATTGTTCAAAAACTCCTATGAGTGCCGCATGTATACAACTTGCAAGTCAAGATATTCCTATATATCCACTATTACAAAAGTATAATAATGTAACCAATGTTCTGTATGATGAAGAATTTGATCTATCCAATAATTTGGACATATTACATAACGCATATCAAATGCTAAAATGTACAGATCCAAATCCTACATTATCGATTAATATGGATACTGATATGCAATATATAGATACGCCACTATTAAATGAAAAATTACAAGAAACATCACCATATTATATATCTCCGGAAACACTCACGTTTCTAACATCATCTATAATAAGTCCTATGGAAATACAAAATTCGACAAACATACTTTCGGATATGTATATTAATATAGGAAAATCAATACAAAATATAAAGATTTTA
>RGCF01000104.1 GCA_009919265.1 Bacteroidota bacterium
ACATCTAGAACTGATCTGAAAACTTGTTCGTAGTTATATGCCAGATTATACATGTCAAACATTCTTACTGCCCGTTCACGAATATACGCCCTATCAAACTTACCATCTAGTGCCATCTGAATACCCAGACAATAATCTGCCAAAGTGTGGCAGCGAAGCCCTGTTTTGAATTGCTCAACCGTTTCTGCCATACCACCCCAATCCGATGTAATCGCAGGTGTTCCACAGATTTGTGCTTCTACTGCAACTCCGCAAAATGGCTCAAGAAATTTACTCGGGCACAGAACTGCAATACAATCACCCAAATACTCAGAACGCTCGGCACCATGAATCGGTTCTCTGTATTCAATATTTTTCTCCTTCAAGAATGGTGATGCATCTCCAGAACCGCACAATGTAAATAAAACATCTGGAAAACGCCTTGCAATTTCAACGATAATGTTGCACCCCTTACAAGCATCAAGTCTTCCTAAAAACGCAACACGTTTCACGTTGTTTACACACGGATTCAGTGTAAGCTTAAATTCATTAGAATCAAAGTAATTGGGAATTACAAACCAATAATTACTAGGACTCCTATTACTACTACCAAGTAGTCTTGACATCCAACAGTATGATTCAAAAATCTTGAAATCTGTATGAGTATTAAGATTAGTATAACCAATACCCGTCTCTATTAAAGTATATTTCATGTCTTTTATTGCAGGGTCATGGGTTATACCCTGAGGTAGACACACAATATCAGTTCTACCATTGCGATAATTTTCCTTGAGTTTAATCTTAAGACGCCGATTGAACTCTACTATTAAGGGTGATGACAGATGCCACAAAACGCCGATCGGTTGCTTGGGATCATAATGCTTCTTAGTTGCATCTTCAAGGGAGAGTCCAGGTTCTAAGAATTGGAATGTTTCAATACGCAACTTAGTCCATTCATCCTTTGTCATCAGATCGATATCTTTTGTGGCACCTGAATCCGACGTTTCAATACCATAGTGGTAGACTTCAAATCCTCGGCTCCGCATCATTGGTGAGAATCGCTTTACCTTACCAGCATATGCATCATGGCTATATTCATCTGTAGTAATTGTATATGGCACGGCTAAAATGTGCAAACGAATTTGCGAATTATGCATATAATGTATCCATATAATGAGGGTTTAGACCCCTACTGATAATCAATAACCCATGTATTATCCACTTCTCTTTTACTCGTATCTATTCCATAAGCTTCAACAAGCGCTTTCAAGCAGGGAAACTTGATAAAAGTCCATTTACACGCATTTATCGCATGGATATGTGGGAAAAACAGGGTCCGTGTTGCAACTTCCTTGAAACGATTGTTCCGTATTGCATAACACAAACTAGCATGGGTGAGCTTTAGTGCATCGTCCTCTTCATATTGCTTTATTGTACAATCGGTTAATGCAATACTATAAAGTAACCCCCTATTCCATATGGAAGGCTGCATCCAGTGACCACATATCTTCTGGAATTCATAATTTGTGTAGACAGAGGGTATTGGTGGTACCTCATACCTCTGTCTTATACCGCTTGTCAAATATTTACAACCCTTTTCATCCATAAAATTCATAAGATACTTAAGTTTGTCCATCTCGATATTGTCAATTAGTAGCCAATCCTCTTGCAAGTAAATGACGTATTTAGTGCTAATCAAATCCATACAACCCTTTATGCGAGATGCCCAGCTTAAAGATGTATCGTACGTATAAAGAGTCCAGTGCTCAGGAAGTACGTAGCCTGCCAGACTATCACAGCACCAGTATATCTTTATGTTGCCCGCATACTTTTCCAAAAGTGGGATGGCTGCTTTCCAAAGGAAACTGTATTCTGAGTGACTGTACATCATAATACAAATATCAGACTTGCATTCAATGTTTTTCCTGCATCTATGGTCTCATGTAGCACATACGGTGT
Organism: Bacteroidota bacterium; assembly: GCA_009919265.1. Taxonomy (GTDB): domain Bacteria; phylum Bacteroidota; class Ignavibacteria; order Kapaibacteriales; family UBA961; genus UBA961. The sequence continues at coordinate 1,939 of RGCF01000104.1, forward strand.
AGATTGAGCAGATAATTGTTGAGATAAAGTATCTAATTTAAGAAGTATCTTCTCAAATTGGAAATTTGACATTATAATGATTAAATATGATCAAATGCATTTAAGCGCAATGTTCAACATATGAAGCAATATGACTATCCGGAGAATACCACCCGTTTTTACCAGGTGTATAAACCTCTAAAATGGATTTGAATGCATATTCGTAGTGATATGCTACATTGTAGATATCGTACATCTTTGCTGCACGATCACGAATATAGGACCTATCAAACTTACCATCGATGGCCATCTGAACACCATAGCAAAAATCTGCCAATGTGTGACACCGAAGGCCAGTCTTAAATTGCTCAACGGTTTCTACCATCCCACCCCAATCTGAAGTAATAACTGGTGTGCCACAAAGTTGTGCCTCTACAGGTCCACATCCAAATGGCTCCAGATATTTGGCAGGATGTAAGAATGCAATACAGTCGCCTAGATAATCAGAACGGTCGTGACCATGAATTGGTGGCTTGTAGATTACATTTGGTACATCTAATAAAAACGGTGCTGGATCACCTTGACCGCATAAGATGAATTGTACATGAGGAAATCTTTTCGCAATTTCTCTGATAATACCGCAACCCTTCAAACTCGTGATACGCCCTAGATAACCAACTTTCAAGGGTGTTGGATTCAATGAGAGCTTAAATTCATTCGTATCACATGGGTGAGGAATTACAAACCAGTAGTTATTGGGCTGCTTATTCTCTTTACCGAGTGCATTCGCCAACCAAGTATGTGAATCGAATATGCGGAAGTCCAAGTACGATCCTGAATAACCAACGCCAATTTCAACTGAAAGGAATCCTAGCTTATCAAGTGCGTCACAATATGTTCTAGCGAGAGGAATGCAGACAATATCAGTCTGATTACCACGATGATTTTCGATTAGATGTTTTCGGAACCTAGCATTAAATTCCTTAGTCAGCGGAGAAGACCAATTAGACAAGGTGTTAACAAGTTGACTGGGATCTTCATTCTTCTTGACTGCTTCTTCACGAGTTAATGTTTTATCTACAAATTGCCAGGTCTGAATACGCAGCTCTGTCCACTCATCTTTTGTCATTATATCAATATTCTTGGTCGCCCCCGATGTAGATGTTTCAATTCCATAATGGTACACTTCAAATCCTCGGCTCCGCATCATTGGTGAGAATAGCTTAACTCTGTCTGTAAATGCATCGTGGCTGTATTCGTCGTTCGTAATAGTATAAGGCACGCCAGGTACGTGAAGACGAATCTTCGTAGAATCCATTTCTATGACTTCTACGAATTATGATTTTAGGTAACAATACTCAGCTATGTTTCGGTAAATTAAAATACAAAATACCTCCTACCACCGCTGATACCGCCACTCCTGCAATAATACCTTTCAGAATTGCCTGTTGGTCAGCCTCCATGAAATCCTGTGCAGTGACAACGGGAGTCCTACCTCTTGCACCAAGCCTCGCATAGTACTGTAGAACCTCCGTCTCCGTGTAACTCCGTTTTCCAAGCATTGTGTTTACGTCATTGTGAAGGTCAATCGTCCAGCGAAATAGGTCTTTCCGAGAGTCAAGCGAAGGTCCAATAGGCATTTTCACCATATGCGAGCTATAGTGCTCACGACAAATGGGACATGGAATCAAGATTTGCAGCGACTCAAAGAATTCTTTCATTGCCTTCTTTTCACTGTAATTGGGTTGCTGTGAATATCCCAGAGCGGCTATGTGAATTGTATGCCAAAAAAAGGGGCCCCAAACTTCAGGTGGTATATGCATAAACCTATCTAATGATGCCTAAGATACTCGTAGCCACATTCATTCCGCGTCTCACCTAAGTAAAATCTATGTAATGCTAAACAGGAGATATTTGAACGAAATGTCACATCAAATAAATATACAACACTACTGTTCAAATTGCGGTTTATCCGGACACAGTTTTCGTCAGTGTACAGAACCCGTATCCAGTTATGGCGTACTCGTTTTTCGCTGGGTCGGTCGGAATACCATGTGGCCACAAATCAGCGAATTTTGTCAAAATAAAAAGACACCTACAGGCACTTCCAATCTCATTCCGCAAATACTTATGATACAACGAAAAGACTCTCTCGGATTCATGGATATCATGCGAGGCAAATATAAAGTGACTGACCCAGATTACATTTGTAAGCAATTGAGAGGCATGACATCCGTTGAACGTAATAGACTCCTCCATGACGAGTTTGATAGAATATGGGATGATCTCTGGGGTTCAGAATACGAGATATCTCAAAAATATGCCAATAACCGTGTTATCTCAAAAGAGAAGTTGATGGAACTACGAAACGGTATTGAAGTACAGGGAGAGAAATACACGTTGGAGTCACTTCTCCGGCGAGAACCTGTATTATATGAGACACCCGAATGGGGCTTTCCAAAGGGTCGTCGTGACCCATACGAGTCAGATATTACATGTGCCTATAGAGAATTAAAAGAGGAATCTGGAATTACGGAAAGTTCACTCTGGAAGATACAGAATGTAAATCCGTTCGTGGAACAGTTCTATGGGTCCAATAATATTCACTACAGGCACACATATTATGTGGCACAATATGTTGGCAAAGAATCAATTGATTTTGATACTGAGAATCACGAGATGGCCCGAGAAATCGGCAATCTCGCCTGGAAAAATCTTGACGAGGCACTTTTAATTTTGAGACCTGAAAACGTAGAAAAGCGTGGTATAATCATTCAACTTGCAAACCTTTTGAGGAATTTCTCTCCAATCCTACGTACAAGGCTCTATGGCGTAAAGACTGAGCCAACTGAAAATAACGAATTAGAACAGGAGAAGTATGTCTTCACAACAGACGACAGGTGTGAGCAGTCAAGCAGACCCTTCAGGGCAAGACCAAGAGATAGAACAAGGGTATGAACAGGTCGATGCCCAGATACAGGATGCGCTCTATCCAGATATTGACGACGATACCTTTCTGTTGAAACTCTTAGCAAAGAGAGAATTCCGCGAATCCAAGCAATCCAAAATAACGAATGAAATGTTGAAAAAGGACATATGTAATTCACAGGAGTTTGAATATACTCCTGTACAGCGATTTGTCGCGCAATTCATGTCTCCCAATACGCCCTACAACAGTATGCTGCTCTATCACAATGTGGGTGTAGGAAAAACATGTACTGCCATTCTAACCGCGGAATCATTCTTGGAGCTCAGTCCCAAAAACAAAGTATATATTCTCGCACCACCCGCCATTCAACCCGGATTTTATAGGACCATCTTTGATATCACGCGGTTAAAGTTGGGGGAAGATGACGAGGTCCCCAACCAGCACGTCGGATGTACTGCGAATCGTTATCTTGAGTTGACACAGACCTATTTTGAAAGGGATGCGAAAGCCATTGAAAATCGTATCAATAAACTCATCAATAAGCGTTATTCTATTATGGGCTATGTGGCATTCCGTAATCTTGTTCGCGATATTCTGAGTGAAGTCCCACGAACACTCTCACAGGAAAAACAAACGGATTTGGAAGTGACTCTCCTAAAAAAGGCATTCAGTGGCTCACTCTTCATCGTTGATGAGGCCCATAATATGAGAGACCTCGGTGATATAGATGCTACGGAGGAAGATGATACGGGCATGGATGAACGTAGCGATGCCAGCGCAGGTAAGAAACTCGCACCGCATCTTCGTCGCATCCTGAGAACCTGTGATGGCAATAAATTACTCATGATGACTGCCACACCTATGTACAATAATTACAAGGAAATCGTATCTTTACTCAATTTCCTCCTACATGCGGATCATGCGCCAGAATCGGCACTTTTGAATGAGTCACATATACAATTTCACATGACACCTAATGGGGAAAAGCTTACACCTGAATCTGAACAAAAAATCATACATGTTGCAAATGGTCACGTGAGTTTTATGCGTGGAGAAAATCCTCGCGCTTTTCCCGCCCGTCTGGATCCTCAAGAATCTGTTCGCCTCAGGCGGTGGCCAGAATTCACTCCAGACGGCACTACCCGTATTGAACCGCTCAATGAGAATCGTATTAAAAACGATATACTAAGACTACCTCTCGTAGAATGTAGGCTAAACAACGACTCTCTTCTAGTTATTCAGACTCTTACGGAAAAACTAGTGGCCACGAAGGGCGTCGGCATACGCACGATTGATACACTTTTACAGGCAGGAAATTGTGTATTTCCTGGAGATGGCGTGGATGGCCGCACGGGATCCGAAGGGTTCCAGAGTTGGTTTACACCTCATGCGGTCCCAGGAACTTTTGAGGGAACACGCCTGACCATGCTACCACAATACGATTTAACGGAACCTACTGCTAACACAACCTGGATGAGCACAGGGAAAAATACACTTGAAATCTATTCACCCAAGTACAATCAGATTCTTCTGTCCATTCAAAAGTCGCAGGGCATTTCATTTGTCTATAGCCGTTTCGTTGAAAACGGTGCCATTATATTTTGTTTATTATTGGAGGCAAATGGTTACACGCAGTGGGGGCGTTCCACACCAATGTTTAAAAAGGGTGTTGTATTGCCTACACTCGGTAGGCAATGCTCTGAATGCTCAATAAGGGAAAAGAAACACCAGGTCTTCAATATGGACGCACCAAGGACACGTGAGAATCACCCGTTTTCTCCAGCATACTATGCGCTTCTCACAGCAAGTAACATAAATACATTTGAGAAAGAAGGACTTCCATTGTCTCCCAATAACCCCGCGGTAGTGAATGCTGCAAGAGACCCATCCAATACTCATGGCAAGAAAATTAAGGTCATAGTCGGTTCACAGGTGGCTGGCGAGGGTCTAGATTTGAAGGCCATTCGCGAAATTCACATTTTGGAAGGCTGGTTTCACTTGTCAAAGGAAGAACAAATTGTCGGTCGTGGCATTCGTTATTGCTCACACAATGGCCTTCATATCAGTCAAAGAAATTGTACTATCAATCTATATGTGAATGTGTTTCCACCGACCATCAATAAAGAGACGATTGACCAGAACTCCTATAGGACTGCTATGAGTAAGGCGGTCCGCGTAGGTCACGTTAGCCGAGCATTAAAACAAGGGGCCACCGACTGTAATCTTAATAAATATGCAATCCTTATAAATGATTTGGATGCCGTTCAAATGATAGATAGCCAGGGATTGCCACGCACGGTAGATTTAAATGACCGCGATTATTCTCCTATCTGCGATTGGATTAAATGTGACTATACATGTAACCCTTCTGTGGATGTAACTACACTCAAAGAAAATACGAGTACCTATGACATATATGCAGCTAGATTTTCGGAAGAGGCCATTATTTCTAGAATAAAGAAATTATTCAAAGAAACAAAACATAGCTGGTACAGATGGTCAGATATTAAAGCTATCTTTAAAGATATCCCAGAAGCAACACTAAAGAGTATTCTAATCCGTATTCTTCATAACCCTACTATTGTATTAGAAAATGGAAATATGCAAGGCCATCTTGTATACAGAAATGACCTCTTTCTATTTCAACCAAATACAATACAAGATATATATATACCAATTGCCTTGAGGCATGGTAGATATCCTATAAAAAGGGATATGTATGTTCCTGATATATATGAGGTACTTGCTCAGACTACTACTAAGAATACAAAATCAACTCTAAAGGGGCTTATGAAACCTCAGACAGTTAAAGAGGTGGTTAGTGAAGGTCAAGGTGAAGGTGAAGGTGAAGCTGAAGCTGAAGCTGAAGGTGAAGGTGAAGGTGGTGAAGAGGTCGCTGAAGAAGAACCCATATCTATAGCGGCAGCTTTACAACTTTGGAATGCCGCATGTGACTGGATTAATGGTTGGGCAGCAGATACTGCGACAGCTGTGTCTATTACAGAAGATGTTACGACGAATCTAAGTAAAGCGATTTTGCTATATGTTCAAGATGACTATCAGAAAAAAGAAAATATTGAAACCCGTATAAAAAAGCTTCAATGGTGGGGGAGAACTATCGTAACTTATGGTGCCAAAGATGGCCTCAAAGATTTACGTACAACCGCTAGACAATATATATGGGACTGTTTTTTGAAAGGGCCCGAACAAATTGCCATATTAAATGATGCCACCGCCAAAGATATTGCCGACTTAAAAGATGAACAGGTTGTTTCAGCCGGCCAGATTACAGTCTATCGATATATAGATTTAAAAAATAAACTGCCTATATACATTTGTAATGGTAGCGCGTGTGCGCCATCTATTGTTCAACTTGTCATATCATCAAAGACTGATACTACCGTAAATGCCAGGGCAAATCAGAAATTGTCGGCTGAAGTGTATGGATTTATGATACCTTGGGGAAATAAAATTATGTTCAAGATGGTTGAACCAAAACCCGAAGGTAAGCCACCCGCCAAAGGTGCATCGTGTGAAATTAACAGTACGGTGAAAGGACATCGTATGAAAATGATTAAGCTTGGTCAAATGTTGAATCGTTATACAGGTCAGTACTATGATCTAACTGATGATGCCTTAACTGGTCCGCGCAAAGTAATGGGTGCACATAATTACTGCGCCTTGATAGAAATTGTTATGCGATGGATGGACGTGAGAAGGAAGGAGTATGGTGGACTTCGGTATTTCTATAGGCCTCTATCCTCCTATTATTCTGGTCATCGTTCAAAGAAATAAGCTACACACCGTATAAAATTGATACTCTAGACTCTATCCATAGAATAGCAATGGAATCAGAGGCGTTCTTTCAAGAGAAAGTGTATCTAACACCAAAAGATTTAGGGAAAGAAATAGAATCTATTGACATTATTCTTCTGAATAAGGTCAAAGAGCGTCTGGAACAAAAATGTTCCCCCCACGGCTACGTGTTGCCTGGAACTCTGGAACTTATTACTCGTTCGGCTGGCATGGTAGATTCAGGTCGCTTTTCAGGTGATTGGGCGTTTCTGATCAAGGCAAAGGGTAAGGTACTTCATCCTCCCGAGGGAACCTCCTTGGAAGTGGAGGTACTCAAAAGTAATAAGATGGGTATCTATGCAGTGTATGAAAACGCAATTCGTATAATGATACCCCGCGATTTACATTTGGGTGATGAAGACTTTGACCAGTTGAAAGTGGGTGACCGAATTCGTGTGGAGATTCAAAAGTCGCGATTCCAGTTAAGGGATCCGTTTATTGTGAGCGTTGGATTGTACCGCGGGCTCGTAGGCGCACACTCGACCCCTGTGACAAATGTGCCAAATATTACAGCTCAATTGGCTAAGGAGCCTGAATCAGAGGTTGAATCTGAGGCTGAATCTGAGACAACCGCGGAATCTGAGGAAAAGGAAGAGTAAGAAGATGAATAGATGGACGACTACGATAGACGTAAAGAATTATGTAAAAATATTGATTTACTATCTAAATCTGAAAAGGAAGAGCTCTATCGTATTTTGCGTAGAGAGGGTGGAGAATTCAGTGAAAATTCAAACGGTATATTTTTTGACGTAGCCACACTTCCGGTGCCCGTGTTTGA